>JARDZR010000119.1 GCA_029240715.1 Gammaproteobacteria bacterium | reverse complement strand
ATGCCAAAGAAAAGCTAATTGAAGCTGTCTGTAAAGCTCGCTCCGGGAATTACATCAATCAGGATATTCTTAAGCAACTCCTATCAAAATTTGCACAGCATGATTTTAAGTTGGTGAAAATCATCTTTGATATTGCTATCAAGGAAAAAATGATTAATAAAAAATTAATTCTTGCTTACATCACAGCAGCCGGGCAATTAAAACAATTTTCTGCAGCCAAGCTTGAATATGAGAAGTCTTTACAGACAGAACACATTGATGCTGCTCTTTTTGCAAGGTATATCGAAGCTGCCAGTAGTAATGGGGAGTATAAAGAAGCTAGAAGTGCTTTTAAGCTGGCAGCTAAGAGTAGCATGCTTAATTCGAGCATTTGCGCTAACTATATCAAGGCCTCAGTTGAAGCGGGCCGATTTGATAAAGCAGAGATAACATTTAAGCATGCTTGCAGAAAAGACCTGGCTAATACTGAAGTTTATGCTGCTTATATAGCGGCCGCTATTCGGGCTAAAGAGTTTGCAAAAAAAGAGAGAGCTTTTACAAAAGCGCGCTCCTTGAATTTTATTAGGATTAGTACTTATCAGGCAATGATCAATGCTATGGGCATAATAGAAAACTATGCTGGAGCTAAGACAGCTTTTATTCAGGCTAGTGAACAGGGGTATGCTAAACACCTCAGTCAGGACTTTTTCCGTATAGCTTGCAAGCTGGGGCAGTATAAAGATGCCAAGCTATTGTTAGATGCCTTATGTGCTAAAGCTTTGGTTGAGGATATTAATTACAAGGCTTTTGTTAATGCTCTTGTTTTATCCGGAGAAATAGAGCTTGCTGATAGTCTGTTTGGCAAGCAGTATCCGGCATTTGATGCTAAGGCAAAAGTATATGATTTTCATGGATATAATTTTAGTGAAACCTATCTAGCTTGCCGCAGGATATTTTCAGCGGATAGGGTGGTGCAGCTCATCGTCGGCAGAGGCAGCCATTCAGCGGGGAAATCTGTTGTAAGACAAGCGGTGAAGCTTTTCTGCAAGCGGCATCATATTCGCCTAGAAGTAGATTCGAGAAATGAAGGCCTGTTTCGTGCCACAGCACCCGCAGATTATAAAGCGATAGATATGCGTTTTGCTTATGCTTCTCCTAGTGAAGGTTACTATGAAGTAGATTCTGGGGTCCATGAGGAACCTGTAAGAGGGGGCGCAGGTGGAACTTACTCGGTCAGCACTGTGATGAGTAGCAAAGTTTCTGGAATTAGCGAATTAGATCAAGGCTATTATTTTGCCCGTTAAAACTATGCAAGTTTCAATATAGTTTTCACGAGTTTATCAATACCTTTTTGTACATCGGCAATACCTGGCCCTAACATATAAGCCGGAGTAGTGACAAGTTTATAGCGCTCATCAACCACAATGTCCTCTACCGCACAAGGCACATGGACTGCGCCATGAGATTCAATAACGGCGGCTGTGCTTTGATCATTGCCAATGGTCATTTTAACTCCTTTGGGGTAAATAAAAGGAATCATCATCGGGGCGATGCAAATAAATCCCATCGGTTTGCCAGTTTTTTGAAAGGCTTTGGCGAAATCTAATACGTCCGATTCTACTTGATAGTCTTGGCCTTTAAGGGCGAAATTAAATAAGTTTTTAGCTGCTCCATTACCTCCCGGAAAAATCACGGCATCATAGTCTTCAACTTTGGCTTGATCTAAAGGCTTTACGTTGCCTCTCATGATTCTGGCAGCTTCAATTAAAATATTGCGACTGCCCTGCTCAGACTCTCGTGTGTAGTGATTAAATACATGATATTGAGGACGATCGGGGGCAAGGCCTTCGTAACTTGCTCCATTTTGAGCGAGACTGAGTAGAGTAAGGGTGGCTTCATGGATTTCAGAGCCGTCCATTTGGCCGCAGCCTGCTAAGACAATAGCGACTTTTTTCATTGCTTACTCCTTGATATTTATCATTCTGGACGATTGAAGGGAGATCCGGCATCCAGTTATTTCTTTCTGTTGTGGATCCCGGGTTCTTTGACCAAGCGTCAAAGCCCCAGGATGACGATTTTCTAAGGCAGTAAGTTGCCAAGAAAATCTGTCACTTTTTCATTTGATTTCTCCGAAATTGAGCATTATGCAATAACGGGTGGGAACTCCTGTATATGCCCGGAAGTTTCTTCAATCAGTCTATAAAGAATACCTTCTCTCACGCCACCTGGCGATAAGCGCATTTCTTTGATTTGTAAGACTTCAAAACTAGCCAGCAAAATAGCCAGTCCACCTGGCAAGATGGCTTTTCTATCTTCTCGCAAACCTTCAAATTGAATGTCTTCCACCGTCTTCATTTTGATCAGTTCTTTCAAAATCAGCTCAAGGCCACTTTTGTCGATATGGCCTTTTTTCCAGCCAAGCTGATGTAAGACTGCGGCAATTGTCTGAATGGTGCCGGAAGATCCTAGGCATTGCTGCCAGCCTAGATTGCAAAACTTTTTTTGCCAGGGGGATAGATTATCCTGAGCTTGAGAAATGGCTTGTTTGAAATGGGCTTCTGTTAAAAGACCGTCTGCAAAGTATTCTTGCTGAAAGCCCACACATCCCATTGGGGTGCTGGTCAAAGATAAAATATTTTTGCCTTTGCCTAAAATCAGCTCAGTGCTGCCGCCGCCAATATCAATTACCAAAGTATGATGGCTTTCACTAATATTTCTTTTGGATGAAGCCCCCAAGTAAATTAATCGAGCTTCTTCTTCTCCGGTAATAACCATAATGGGGAAGCCAAGTGCCGATTCAGCTTGTTGTAAAAATTCAGCATCATCGATAGAGCGTAAAGTATAAGTGCCGATTACTTTTGCGTGTTTGACTCGATATTTTTTAAGGCTATTTGAAAAATCTTGAAGGCATGCAAGGGCTGTGGCTTTGGCGGCATCATTTAAATGTTGTTCTTGATCAATGCCGGCCCTTAATTTCACTTGCTGCTTTTTGCGTAGTAAAGTTCTTTTCTTGCCTTTTGAATCAAGGCTTGAAATAAGCATGTGAAAGCTATTAGACCCTAAATCGATAGTAGCAAGTGTTCTGTTCATATGAGCCTATTTGTACTTTTCT
>JARDZR010000118.1 GCA_029240715.1 Gammaproteobacteria bacterium | reverse complement strand
TTTGATTGGTCTTGTCCATAATAGCTGCCATGCTGCCCATAGTAAGAGTCATCCGGAGCAATGGGCAGGGCAATATGGGAAAGATCAAGGACTCGGGGAGCCAGTTGGCTGCTGTTAACCAGTTCAATTCTGGGATCCTGGATCTTTTGAGGCTTGCTGCTATAAAGGCGCATTCTGCTTGAATCATGCCGGTCTTGCTCAAAAAACTTCATGGTAGCAGTAATTTTAACGGTAGCATCTTCTTGGCTTGCAGCAATAAAGCTTGGAACAGCAAGGTTTTTGGTCTTAGCAATTTGTCGTAAATTACGAATAGCTAAATAGACTTGGGCAGCTCCATGCAAAGGGAAAGCAGTATAGGCTGCTAAGTTATTTTCAAGAGAAATTGTGCTCCATTGCAAAAAGGGCAGTAATCGTGAAATTTGCATGCTGGTTAGGGTGGGTAAAAAGCTTGATAAGCGGCTAATTCCATAAGCAGGAGCGAGCTGGATTAAGCTTTCTATTTTATATCGATAGCCGGCCAAATCTGCCAAAATGGCCCCTAATGAAAAACCGCATATATGGACGCTTTCAGCCTCGCTCAACAAAGATTGCATGCCGTAATCAACCGCTTGTTGCCAATGTTCAAGTTTAGCGTTGAGCAACTCTCCCGGCGAGGCGCCATGTCCAGGCAATAAAATAGCCCTGACCAAAAAACCTTTTTCAAGAAAATAGTTGCCTAGCGCGCGCATTACATAAGGGCTGGCAATAAAACCGTGGATTAATAAAACCGCTTGTTTGCCTTGATAATTTGTAGGCTTGTATTCAAAAGGTGCATTCATGTTAATGATGTCGGCATTAACTGGAAGCTTGGCCTTATTTCTTACCTGCTGCAAATGATGGCTAGCAAATGCAATGTAGTCACTAAAGTTTAAAGAAAAGGCTTCTTTACAGTATTCATTGTAATCAGTATAGGCTTGGTAACAAGCTAAGTTCATTTTATTCGCGAATCAATTGCAGAACTGGCTTGAGCAGTTTGGGGTTGGCAGCAACCAAATTACGGCGTTCCATAAAGTTTACGCCTCCTTCCAAATCAGTTACCACACCGCCTGCTTCACGAATGAGTAAAGAACCTGCTGCCATATCCCAGCTTTGTAGTTGAGTGGTCCAAAAAGCATCAATATAACCGGCTGCCAAATAAGCCAAATCAAGCGCAGTAGATCCACTGCGGCGAACTCCGGCTACTTTGTCGTGAATTTCTCGCATCCATCTACAATAGCTTTCCATATATTCCGGTTCTCTAGGAAGATTGGCGCTAATAAGCGAGCCTTCTAATTTAGTTTGTTTGGAAACACGGATCCTTTTGCCATTTAACTGGGCGCCATGGCCTCTGGATGCAGTAAAAAGGTCTTGGGTCAGAGGATGATAAATCACGCCGTGTTCGATGACTCCATTTTGCTGAAAAGCAATTGAGACACAGTATTGGGGCAGGCCATGGATAAAGTTAGTGGTGCCATCCAGCGGGTCAATAATCCAAACAGAATTGCTGTCTTTATTCAGGATTTCGCCACTTTCTTCAGTCAGAAAACTATGATCGGGATAAGCTTTGCTAATAGTATAAAGAATGGCTTCTTCTGCAGCTTTATCTACTTCAGTGACGAAGTCATTAGGGCCTTTTTGGGTAATATTAAGAGAGCTCATTTTATCCAGTGAACGTGTAATAACGTCACCAGCCTTTCTCGCAGCGCGAACTGCGATATTGACCATTGAGTGCATGCTATATCCTTTAAAAGAACGAATTCAATGTGAATATGATACAATACTTTAATGGATTTCGACAATTAATGATCAGCAAATGTTAGAAAAAATTCGAATTGTATTACTTGAGACCTCGCATTCTGGCAATATTGGTGCCACTGCTCGAGCTATGAAAACCATGGGGTTTTCTGAGCTGGTATTGGTTTCCCCTAAAGATTTCCCTTCTGAGCAGGCAACCGCTTTGGCCAGCAATGCTGAAGACATATTGCAGCAAGCTAAAGTGGTTAACAGCCTGGATGAGGCCATTGCTGATTGCCAACTTATTTTCGGCAGCAGCGGCAGAAATAGACTAGTAAATTGGCCAATATTAAGCCCTAAAGAAGCGGTGCCTTTGGTACAAAATGCATTGGATCAGCGGACCAAAATTGCCATTTTATTCGGTACAGAGCGCACAGGCATGACCAATGCCCAACTGCAAAAGTGTCATTACCATATTCATATCCCAAGCGATCCTGAATGCTGTTCGTTAAATTTGTCTCAAGCTGTCCAGGTAATCTGTTATGAACTGCGCTCGAGCTTAGTGGCATCGCAAAGCATAGAGGCTAAGGAGATCCTTGCCAGCTCAAAAGAAGTGGAGCAGTTTTATCAACATCTTGAATCGATATTAATTAAAACGCATTTTTTGGACCCAAAGAACCCAAGGCAGCTTATGACCAGGCTGCGTCGTTTGTTTCAGAGAGCAAAATTGCAGGAACAAGAAGTCAACATATTAAGAGGTATTTGCACGGCAATAGAGAGACATGAATGACAGATCCTCATATTTTAGCTATGCTATTTGCATTTAATGCTAGGACCCCAATATGAATCAATTAGAACAACAACTTGAAACAGCTATTAAAGACCCTAAGCAAACAGAAGCTTTTATTCAGAATCTGTTGCAGCAGGAAGTATATTGCCTTGGGCATCTTATAGAAGAGGAGCCTCAGCACTCTCATGAGCATGGGGGTGGCTGTTGTCAGCACGATACAGAAGTCAGCATCATGCACTGGGAAGATAGCAGGGGGAATAGCTTTGTACCATTTTTTACCTCGCTGGATGCGATGACTGAAGTGGTAGGTGAAGACGAGCACTATCTTTGTGTACAAGGCTTAAACTTTTTGGCCTTAACTGAAGGGGAAACTTTATTGCTTAACCCTGAGTCAGATTTAGAGTGGTCATTTTCAGCAAAGGAAGTCAGAGAAATTTTGCAATCCCAAGGCCTCTGATATGGCAAATCCGGCCTATTTTGACTATGCCGCCACCACTCATGCCGAGCCCAGAGAAATTATTTTTACCTCTGGCGCAACTGAAGCCAATAATTTAGCAATCAAGGGTATTGCTTTTGCTTATCAAGACCAAGGCAAGCATATTATTACCTGCCAGACTGAGCATAAATCCATATTGGAACCCTGCCATTTTTTAGAGCAACTGGGTTTTGAAATCACTTATTTACCCGTGCAAAGAAACGGTTTGATTGAACTAGACAGGATTAAGGCTGCTATAAGAAAAGAGACTATTCTCATATCCATTATGCAGGTCAATAATGAAATTGGCACTATCCAGGATTTGACCGCTATTGCACAGCTTGCCAAACAACATAATATTGTATTTCATAGTGATGCAGCCCAATCCATTGCTAAACTTAAAGTGGATGTCAAAGCTTTGGGGCTTGATGCCATGTCTTTATCTGCTCATAAGGCATATGGCCCTAAAGGAATAGGGGCTTTATATATTAAAAGACCTTTGATTAAGTTAAAAGCCTTGCTACATGGAGGAGGGCATGAATATGGT
>JARDZR010000117.1 GCA_029240715.1 Gammaproteobacteria bacterium | reverse complement strand
GGCCTAAAAACGGCTTAAATTCTTTAAAGCCATTGATAATATTGTGGGCTTCGGTTTCCCAAATCCCAAATTCCCGCACGCCGGGCGAATCGATAACGCTACCGCCTTCTTCAAGTGAGTATAAGTAGGATGCTGCCGTGGTATGTTTGCCTTTTCTGTTGGCTTCAGAGATGTTGCCCACCTTGGCTTTATTTGCTTGGATTAAGCTGTTAATAAGAGAAGATTTCCCCACTCCGGACTGCCCGACTAAGATACTGATTTTGTTTCGCATGGCCTTTTTTAATTCAGTCAAGCTCTGATCGGTTTTGCTGCTGGCTTTTATTAAGGGATAGCCCATTTTTTCATAAAGTTGAAGCCATTCTGGAATAGGCTGCTTGTCTATTAAGTCCATTTTATTTAACACAATCATAGCTGGGATATTTTGCAGTTCAGCGGCAACTAAATGCTGGTCTAAATAATAGGGAATGGGTGAAGGAGATAAAGCTATCACCACCATAATTTGATCAATATTGGCGGCAAGCTCTTGGGTCTGCTTATATTGGCTGCTGCGAATTAATATGCTTGTTCGAGGTTTTCTGGCGACAATGATGCCGGAAGCTTCATTGGCTTCTAATTGCTTTTGCCAAATAATGTGATCCCCTACCACAATCGCCCCTATGTTTTTACGAACATGGCAGCGGGTAAGTTGCTGATCGACAGATTCCACTTCTACAGTTTGACCAAAGTGACTGACCACAAGCCCCGGCTGTTCCGGCCCTAAATTTTCTAAGCCCTGCTTTGGCGCCGCATGCAGTTTTTTTTCAAACTTACTGGCTATGCGGCGCTTTTGTTGATCAGATAAGGGCTTTTTTGCCATTAAACGTCCAAATTGACTACTTTCAGGGCGTTTTCTTGGATAAAGTCTCTTCTAGGTTCGACCAAATCACCCATCAAACAGGTAAATAAGCCATCAGCAGCTACTGCATCAGCAATGGTGACTTGCAGCATACGGCGAACCGCCGGGTCCATAGTGGTTTCCCAAAGCTGTTCTGGATTCATTTCTCCTAAACCTTTATAACGCTGAATGCTTTGACCTTTTCTCGCTTCTTTCATCATCCATTCCATCGCTTCTTTAAAGTTATTGATGGCCAAGGATTTGCTATCGCGTTTAATCAGAGCGCCTGGTTCAATTAAGCCCTCCAGCATGGTGGCTAAAGTGCTGATATAGCCATATTCTGGAGATTCAAAAAAGCTTGGTTTGAACTCATAGCGGTTATGGATGCCGTGGTTGATAATATCGGCTACCGGCATATATAGGCTGGTTTCAGGTAGATGTTCGACTTTTAAAGTAACCTTGCTGCGTTTGTCTGCCACTCTATCGAAGTGCTCTTGTAAAGGTAACCACCAGGCTTCAACTGTGTTCTTGTCAGACCAGTTTTCAGGGGCAGCTTTATAATAAGACAAGCGTTGTAACATGATATCTGAATAGCGGCGGCCTAAAACGGCAATGACGTTTTGGACTTTTTGATATTGCTTGATGAGTTTACCTAGTTTTTCGCCGCTTACGCTGAGCGTGCCATCTGCGCTCACAAGCTCAGCCCCTTCCAAGGCAATTTGAGTCAAATATTCATCCAAAGCAGCATCGTCTTTGATATAGGTTTCGCTTTTGTTGCGTTTCACCTTATAAAGAGGGGGTTGGGCAATATAAACATAGCCTCTCTCAATAATTTCAGGCATTTGGCGATAAAAGAAAGTGAGCAGTAAGGTCCGAATATGGGAGCCATCGACGTCAGCATCGGTCATGATAACAATTCGATGGTAACGCAGTTTGCCCGGATCATATTCTTCACGGCCAATTCCGCAGCCTAAAGCGGTAATCAAGGTCCCGACTTCAGCTGAGCTAATCATTTTGTCGAAACGGGCTTTTTCTACGTTTAGGATCTTACCTTTTAGCGGCAAAATAGCCTGGGTGCGACGGTCGCGAGCTTGTTTAGCAGAGCCCCCCGCAGAATCTCCCTCAACCAGATAAAGCTCTGATTTTGCTGGGTCTTTTTCTTGGCAATCTGCCAGTTTTCCAGGCAAGCCTGCAATATCCAAAGCACTTTTGCGCCGTGTCATCTCGCGAGCTTTTCTAGCCGCTTCACGTGCTCTTGCTGCTTCAATAATTTTACCGACAATCGCCTTGGCCTCAGCTGGGCGTTCTTGCAAAAAGTCATTTAACTTCTCAGCCATTGCAGTTTCCACTGCGGGCTTAACTTCTGAAGAAACCAGTTTGTCTTTGGTTTGGGAAGAGAATTTAGGATCAGGCACTTTAACCGATAGTACGGCAGTCAAGCCTTCACGAGCGTCATCTCCTGTGGTATCAATTTTGTGCTTTTTAGCCAGGCCTTGCGCTTCGATATAGTTGTTCAAGGTACGGGTCAGCGCTGCACGAAAGCCTGATAAATGGGAGCCGCCGTCTCTTTGCGGAATGTTATTGGTAAAGCAGAAAATGGTTTCTTGGAAACCATCGTTCCATTGCATAGCGACTTCTACGCCAATGCCGTCTTTTTCAACTGAAAAGTTAAAAATGGAAGAGTTAATCGGGGTTTTATTGGTGTTTAAGTGCTCAACAAAAGCCTTAATCCCGCCTTGGTAATGAAACACATCTTCGCGGTCAGATCGCTCGTCGCGTAATTTAATGTAAACTCCTGAGTTTAAAAAGGAAAGTTCACGCAGGCGTTTGGCTAAAATGTCGTAGTTAAAGCTTAAAACATTGTTAAAAATCTTATCGCTTGGTTTAAAGCGAACGGTAGTTCCGCGCAGCTCAGATTCCCCTACTGCTTTTAAAGGAGCATCGGGCTCGCCTAAGTGATAGGTTTGCTTATGGATTTTACCATCACGGCAAATGGTCAGGTTGAGCTCTTCGGAAAGGGCATTCACTACCGATACCCCCACCCCGTGCAATCCGCCTGAAACTTTATAAGAGTTGCTGTCAAATTTACCACCGGCATGAAGTACGGTCATAATGACTTCAGCTGCTGAACGGCCTTCTTCTTTGTGAATATCCACTGGAATACCCCGACCGTTGTCTGAAACAGAAACGGATTCGTCTTGATGAATAACCACTTCAATCTTGTCGCAATGGCCTGCCAGGGATTCATCGATAGCGTTGTCCACCACCTCAAAAACCATGTGATGAAGGCCTGAGCCATCATCGGTATCGCCGATATACATACCAGGACGTTTACGTACCGCTTCTAAGCCTTCTAATACCTTAATGCTTGATGCATCGTAAGTGTTTGAATTTAAAGGTTTTTTATCTTGTTCTGACACGATTAAAGGCTCCTTAACTAGACCATGCTGTATTGTATCAGAAAACCCGTCATTTTGCTCTATT
>JARDZR010000116.1 GCA_029240715.1 Gammaproteobacteria bacterium | reverse complement strand
TCCCATAATGCTTAAGGAACTTCTTTAAGCTGCTTTTAAGCTTTTTGTCTGAAGTAGACTCAATGCAGCTTAATAAGGTTTCGCTAGCTTGTAGGGAGAGTTGAAAGTCAGAAGGTTCAGGCTGTTTAACTTTGGTAGCCTGGGCCTTTTGGGCAATCCGATATTCAATATCCGCACTGCTTTTAAGATGAGCAAATTCAGGTAATTTTCTTAATCGATGCAGCAAATCTGATTTAAAATAATGCAGTTTAGATGCCACGCTACTGTTACTGACTTCTAAAAAGAGCTTGCCTTGGCTTAAATTAGTCACCTGCACATGCTTTCTCAGGTTATCGGGAAGCTCATTTTGCAGCCGCTCATTTAAAGTCTGTATTGTTTTAACAGCTTGTAAAATCTTTCCTAAGTCCCCATTTGGATGAGACAGGATGTTTTGCAGTGATTGGCTGGTATGCTTCATAATTTACAATAAAAGTTTCTGACTAAGGTTTAATACAGTATACTGTTGCAATTGATAAGATTATAGGTATTAGGAAATACATGATACAAACTTTAATAAAACAAGTTTTTGGCAGCCGCAATGAGCGCTTATTAAAGACCATGAATAAGTCCGTGGCTAAAATCAACGCCCTAGAACCTGAATTTGCTAAGCTTTCTGATGCAGCCTTGCAGGAAAAAACCCAAGAATTTAAAAATAGATTGGCTAAAGGCGAGAGCCTAGATGATCTGTTAGAAGAAGCTTTTGCTACGGTGCGTGAAGCCAGCAAGCGTGTACTGGGTATGCGCCATTATGATGTGCAATTAATCGGTGGTATGGTTTTGCATCAAGGTAAAATTGCTGAAATGCGTACCGGTGAAGGTAAAACATTAGTAGCTACCTTAGCTTTATATTTAAATGCTTTAAGCGGACATGGCGCCCACTTAGTCACCGTTAATGATTATTTGGCCCAGCGCGACGCGGAAATTATGAATAAGCTTTATGGTTTTTTAGGCTTGAGTACCGGAGTGATTTTATCTGGAATGGAAGCTCAAGACCGTAGAAATTCTTATGCCTGCGATATTACTTATGGCACAAATAATGAGTTTGGCTTTGATTATCTGCGCGATAATATGACTTTCAGCCTGCAGGAAAAAGTTCAAAGACAACTTAACTTTGCAGTAGTGGATGAAGTGGACTCTATTTTAATTGATGAGGCCCGCACTCCTTTAATTATTTCAGGGGCGGTAGAAGATAGCTCCAATTTATATGCTCAGCTCAATAAGCTGGTCCCTCGCCTTAAAAAACGTGAAACTCCTGAGGGTGAAGGAGACTATTACTTGGATGAAAAAGTCAAACAGGCTTATCTAACAGAGTCTGGACATGAACATATGGAACAAATGTTGGCTGAAGCCGGCCTGTTGCAGCCAGGAGAAAGCTTATATAGTTCCGGTAATATTGGTCTAATGCATTATTTAAATGCCGTGCTTCGTGCTCACAGCTTATTCCATCGCGATATTGATTACATGGTCAAAGACAATGAGATCATGATCGTTGACGAGCATACAGGTCGTGCTATGCCAGGAAGACGCTGGTCTGATGGTTTGCATCAGGCTATTGAAGCCAAAGAAGCAGTTAAAATTCAGGCTGAGAACCAGACCCTGGCTTCTATTACCTTTCAAAACTATTTCAGGCTTTACAATAAACTGTCTGGTATGACAGGGACGGCTGACACTGAAGCTTATGAGTTTCACCAAATCTATGGCTTAGAAGTGGTCGTGATGCCAACCAATAAGCCTATGATTAGAAAAGATTATCCTGATATGGTGTTTTTAACTACCCAGGAAAAATTTGATGCCATTGTTAAAGAAATCAAAGTTTGTGTTGAGAAAGGCCAGCCGGTATTAGTCGGTACGGCGTCTATTGAAACTTCAGAGTATCTTTCAAGCCTATTAAATAAAGCCCAGATTAAACATCAGGTGCTAAATGCCAAGCAGCATGCTCGCGAGGCGGCTATTATCGCAGAAGCAGGCCGACCAGCCGCTGTAACCATTGCCACCAATATGGCGGGACGCGGTACTGATATTATATTGGGTGGTAACTGGCAACTAGAAGCTGACAGCCTTCCGGAGCAAACAGAACAAGCGCTTAATCAAATTAAGGCTGACTGGCAAAAGCGTCATGAGCAAGTGCTGAAAGTAGGCGGTTTGCATATTATTGGCTCTGAGCGACATGAATCCAGAAGAATTGATAATCAGCTAAGAGGTAGATCTGGTCGCCAAGGGGACCCTGGCTCCAGTCGATTTTATTTATCTTTACAGGACAACTTAATCCGAATATTTGCAGCGGACCGAGTAGCAACTTTCATGAAATGGGCGGGCATGGGCAAAGGCGAAGCACTTGAAAGTGGAATGATTAGCCGCGCGATTGCCAATGCTCAGAAAAAAGTAGAAGGCCATAATTTTGATATTCGTAAGCAGTTATTGGATTACGATAACGTAGCTAATGACCAGCGTTTGGTTATCTATGCGCAAAGAAATGAACTGCTAGGCGCAGAAGAGGTTTCCGACATTATTAGCAATATCAGAAAAGATGTCGTTTCTCAGGTTGTAGCGGGTTATATCCCTCCCGGGAGTTTGGAAGAGCAATGGGACGTGAAAGGTTTAGAACAGGCCCTGCGTACTGAATTTAACGCCGATATACCGGTTGCACAATACTTAGATCAGAGCACCGATTTAGATGAAGAAGGCTTGCGCGAAAAGATCTGTCAACAAATCGAACAGCTTTACGCAGCCAAAAAGAACCAAGGCAATGCTGTGGCGCTTACTCAGTTTGAAAAAATGGTGCTGTTGCAAAGCATGGATACTCACTGGCGTGAGCATTTAAGCAATTTAGATCATTTGCGTCATAGTATTAACTTACGTGGCTATGCTCAAAAAGATCCTAAACAGGAATATAAAAGAGAAGCTTTTAATTTATTTTCCGACATGCTTGATCAATTCAAATATGATGTTGTGACCACCTTAAGCAAAGTTCAATTGGCAACAAATGAAGCTGCTAATCAAGTAGAATCACAGTGGCGCCACTCTGTTGACCATCTGGCTTTTCAGCATAGCGAACTAGATGGCATGGGCAATGTTCAACAAGAACAAGCTTCATCGGCCAATTTTGCAAAGGTAGGCCGCAATGATGCTTGTCCTTGTGGGTCAGGAAAAAAGTTCAAACAATGTCATGGTAAACTTCAGTAAAAAAATGCTTGACGATCTGATTTCGATCCGTATAATGGCACCTCACTGAGCGATGTGACATAACATTAACTCTGAGTTCTTTAAAAACAAATAAGCAATTAAGTGTAGGCACTTGTTGATTTTGAGAGACAAGAAATAAAAGTAATACATTAGTAATAGAAATAAGTTAGGAATTG
>JARDZR010000115.1 GCA_029240715.1 Gammaproteobacteria bacterium | reverse complement strand
GCCCTGGCTTTAATTTTGGCGCAAAATATTGGCTGGCATCTTACTTATATGATCATGGGCTCTTTGATGTTAATTGGCGTTATGACCACCCTGCTTATTACTGAACCCCAAGTGCAGGTAACTTCTGCCAAGCCAAGCTTCTATGAATATGTTGTATTACCCTTTAGCGAATTTTTTAATCGCAAAGGAATCAAGGCTTCTTTGTTTTTGCTTCTGGTCATGGTTTTATACAAATTGGGAGATGCTTTTGCCCTGTCTTTGAATACCACTTTTTTATTGCGAGACCTGCATTTTTCATTGAGCGATGTAGGCATTGCCAATAAAGGGGTGGGAATGATCTCAAGTATTGCCGGAGGTCTGATTGGCGGCGCCTTGATGGTTAGGCTTAATTTATATCGAAGCTTAATTATTTTTGGACTATTTCAAGCCTTATCCAATTTAGCATTTATGTGGTTAGCCCATATTGGCCATAATTATAGCGGCATGCTGTTTGCAATTTTTGCAGAAAATTTTTGCGGCGGCTTAAGCAATACGGGATTCCTGGTATTGCTTATGACACTATGCAATAAGCAATATTCTGCAACTCAATTTGCTTTGTTTTCAGCTTTTGCAAGTTTAGGCAGAGTTTACGTTGGCCCTGTTGCAGCAGTGATGATTGATCACATGGGCTGGATGTGGTTTTACTTTGGGACTTTCTTAATTTCACTACCAGGCGTGGCCTTATTACCGCTTATAAAAACTCACTTAACGAGCAAAACTTAGCCCTATTTAGCGCTTAGGATAGACTGAAGGCTCACCCTCAGGCCTACTCTTAAAGCGCCGATGCGCCCATAAATATTGACCTGGATGCTTACGAATATGCTGCTCTAAAAGTTGATTATATAACCTGGCATCTGCTGCCTCATTGTCGCTTGGATAGTTCTCAAGCACTGGCAGTATCGTGGCTTCATAACCGCCATCATTGGGAAGCCTATTAAAAAATACCGGCATTACCTTACAGCCACTCACTTTAGCTAGCAAGCTTGCGGCCCTTAAAGTAGCAGTTGGTATGCCCATAAAGTCTACAAAGACAGAACGCTCTGGCCCAAAGTCTTGATCTGGCGCATACCAGACAAGCCGCTTATTTTTTAAAGCCCGAATCATGGGCTTTAAATCCAAATGGGATAAACGATGCTGCATATAATGAGCCCGTCTCCCTTCAACTAAATTTTCCATAAAACTATTTTTACTACGCTTATAGACGTAATCCACCGGAGTCCTTGTGGCAAATATGCGTCCGATAATTTCCAAGCAGGTAAAATGTGCTCCGCAAGCCAGCACTCCAGTTGGACCTGATACGGCCTGCTCTAAATTTTCCCAGCCGTGCATTTTTACCGGAATTTTGTTAAATCTTTTGCTCGACATAAACCAAGCCATTAAAGCTTCCATAAAGCCCATACCGACTGCTTCAAATGATTCCCTAGCAATGTTCTTTTTAGCCGCATGGTCCAGTTCTGGAAAACATAAATTTAAATTGGTTTCAACGATTTTTCGCCGATAAGGCAAGCAACGCAGCATAAGCCGTCCGAGCAAACGGCCAAACTTCATTTGCCAGCGATAAGGCAGCAAGACAATGATGCGCAGTAAAGCGACCACCAACCAAAGCAGCCAATAGCTGGGCTTATACCATTGCTTTTGCTGCTGCATTAAGATTGGACCTTGATGTCAGCATTAGCCGCCAAAGAATGAGTATATTGATCATAGTCCAGCACTGATAAAGCATGCTGCAAAGCCATGCTATCGGCAGGATTTGCGGCAAGCTTAGAAGCATAGGCCTTATTCACCAAAACAATAGCATAGCCGGTCGACAAACTTGCCATTTGCACAGTCGGTTTATTGATTACAGGCTGCGCTGAGCTGAATGCCGCTTCAATCATTGCAGGGTCTAAGTTTTTACTCATACGAGTAATGCCTATCGCTTGTTGCCAATTTAGACCGTATTGTTTAGCTAAGCTGCTGGGTGAGGCGCCTTGTTGAATTGAAGCCAATATGCCATTAGCCACTTTCTGCGCTTGCTGCTGACCTGCTTGAGCCTGCAAAATGGCTACAATTTGGGCCTGCACTTGTGACAAGGGCTTTAATGTAGCTGGAATATCTTTGGCTACTCTAATGACAACACATTGGGTAGGAGAAAGGTTGATCACATCACTGTTGTTACCCTGCTTTAACACGCTATCACTAAAGGCAGCTTGCACTACTTGAGGATTAGACAGCCAGCCACTTCCCCCAGACTGAGTTAAAAGACCGGTTGACTGCACGCTCAAACCCAACTGTTTGGCTGCAAAATCAAGCGAGCTAGGGTTTTCAAAACTTAGGTTAGCCAATTGATTACCAAGGTCCGCATAGGATTTTTGGCCGCTTGGTAAGTTATTGGCATTAACCATGACATATTGCAGCTGAACTTGCTCAGCAGTATAAAAATCCTGTTGGTTGGCTTCATAGTAACTTTGGATCTGTTGTTGAGAAACTGCAGCTGTGCGGGCAAATTTAGCGCTTGGCAGAATCAAATAGCTAATATCACGTTTTTGAGCAAGCTCAGCGTTAAGTTGCGCAAGCTCATTGGGCAAAACAAATTGACTCGAAGTAATTCCAACTTGGACTTGCCCCACCACCACATCGGTTGACAGCTCAGTTCGAAGCTGGTCAGTGGTGATGCCCAAATTTTGTAAAATTGCTTGGTATCTTGGCATAGAAAATCGCCCGTTTTCTTGAAATGCAGGCATGCTATAGATAATTTGATCAAGCTCTTGTCTACTGACCTGGAACCCTAAATCTTGAGCTGACTGCAGCAATAGCTGTCGGTTAATTAACAGTTGCAACACTTGCTTCTGTAAAGTTGTGCTATCAACTGAGCTGTTATTACTTTGATTGCTCACTGATTGATATACATAATTAAAACTGCTTTGACTGATAGGGTCTCCATTCACTGTGGCAACCGTTTTTTCAGCGCCAGAATTAGCGGTAAGATAATAATTGATGCCAAATAAAGCGAAAATAATAATAATCACGCCCATTATTACCCAAGTAATCCAGCCCTGAGCTTTATCTCGCAGTTCTTGTAACATATAACTTTCACCTATTCATCAGTTTGTTTTGTTAAGCTTCGCATAGCAGCTTTCCCCATTCAAGGGGGAGGCAAAAAAAAAGCGCGTCTTACGACGCGCTTCAAATTACTACAGCTTAGTAATTCAAGATTACTGTACGCTGTCTCTCAAAGTTTTACCAGCTTTGAATCCTGGAACATTAGCAGCAGGAATTTTAATCTCAGCGCCAGTACGTGGGTTACGACCTTTACGTGCTTTACGTTTTTTAACTGCAAATGTACCGAAACCAACTAAGGACACATCTTCACCTTTTTTCAAAGCTTTGGTGATCACTGCAATGAGCGCGTCTAATACGCGGCCAGCAGCAGCTTTTGAAATGTCAGATTTAGC
>JARDZR010000114.1 GCA_029240715.1 Gammaproteobacteria bacterium | reverse complement strand
TTACGAAAGCTTAAATAGTCTTTAAAAGTAATAGGAGTGAATTGTCGGTTTTTTAAAGATTGCATATGAGCATGAAAGCGCTGCACAGTCACATAAATTCGATGTTTGCTGCTACGTTCTTCATTTAATACTTTATGATACATTAAAATAGGGATATGACGTGAATGCTGCATCTGCATTCTTAAAGAGCGATAGACATCAAGAACTTGTTCAGCAATATGCTGGCTTTCATAAAGGGCTTGAATATTTTCATAAAGCTCAGCAGCTAAGCGGGAAGGGTTGTTTAAGATTGCCAGTAAGGTTTGGCGAATAAGCTCATGGTCTAAAGCTTTGCGCTTTACCTCGGCATGAACGTCGCCAAAATTAGAAGCGATGCATGCTTTGAGGTTTGCTTCGCTTACCAAGCCCTCATAGTCCGCTTCACCCAAGGCCACTGTCGGCCTTTGGCATAATAAAGATTCCACCGCTACTCTTCCCGCTGCAATATTGCAGGTAGATTCCGCCAGCCAAGTTGATAAATTACTGACAAAGCCAATAGCCTGGACGCGATTGGGATAGGCCTTTTGTAGCTGATACAGCTTAATTTGGCTTTCCGGGGGCAGTTGCTTTAGCTCGCCGCCGATAATGCGAATTTCAAGCTCAGGAATAGACTGCAGTAAGTAAGGAAATACCTCGCTAATCAGTTCAGCTGTACGCTGGCCTTTTGGCCCGCTTGTTCTTCCAACGATTGAGAGAATTTTTCGCTGATTAAAGTTAAGGCTTAATTGATCGTCTAATTTAAAATCAATTGCATTGGGTATTACGCAAACTTTTTGCGGGTCCATCTTAAGCTGTTTAATAAGGTGATCTTGGATATTCTCGCATACCGCAATGACCCGCTTGCCGTAAATGTCCAAAATACGCTTAGAAATTCTTAAAGATTGTCTGCCATGAACGCTTGAAATAAATCCTACCTTAGTAAATCGGGTAGAGAAATAGCCAATCCAAGTGGCTGCTCTTGAATGAGAATGCACCATTTCAATTTTGTGCTGTTTGATTAATTTTCGGATTCGAATCAGATTGAGCAATCTTTGCGACCAGCTGCGATTACCTATAGCTTGTTGAATATAAGTAGCCTGACTGGGCGTATTAAGAGTATCTGATACAATCCAGACTTTGTGACCCATAGCAATATGTTTATCAGCCAAGGTTACAGCATAGGTTTCTGCGCCGGTTACTTGATGTTGGGATAAAATATGTAATATTCTCATAGTGCTCTATATGCCGCTAAGTAAGTTTTATATATTAAATTGCAAAGCACTATAATGCAAAAAGCATAAAATATGGTAAGGTTCAACTATTTAAACGAAAAGGTCTAAAATGACTGCGACGCTTACAGTGGCTCTAATTTCTTTTAATGAAGAAAGTAATATTGCTCGAACGCTTGAAAGCGTCAGCAGCATTGCTGATGAGATTGTAGTGGTGGATTCTTATTCTACCGATAAAACCCGAGAAATTGCTGAAAGCTATGGAGCTAAAGTCGTTAGCCACGCTTGGTCCGGCTTTACTGAACAAAAAAACTTTCTGTTTTCACTGTGCAGCAAGGATTTTATTTTAAACCTGGACTGTGATGAAGTGGTAACAGAAGACCTGGCTAAAGAAATAAAAGCCATGTTAGAGCAGCCTAAATTTGCAGGCTATCGCATTCCTATGCGTACTTTTTATATGGGAAAATTGCTCAAGTATGCTTGGTATGCTGAAAAGTTTCGTTTGGTAAAAAGATCAGCTCATCCCATTTGGCGAGGGGGAGATATCCATGAAAAGCTTAATGTGGAGGGGGAAATCGGTAGGCTGAAGCAAGGCCTTGTCCATTACTCCTATGCCGATATCGAAGACCATTATACTAGAACTGTAAAATATGCCCGTTTAGGCGCGATGAAGAAATTTAAAGCCGGTAAAAAATTTCATTACCATTCGCTAATCTTAAATCCCGGATTTGCTTTTATTAAAAGCTATTTTCTGCAAAAAGGCGTATTGGATGGTTTACCAGGCTTTGTGGTAGCTTGCAGCAGTTGGCTGGCAGCTTTTTTGAAATATCTATTTTTGTATGAATTGCAGCATAAGAAATGACATAGCCTTATAGGAGCTGAATATGGCATCTTACATAATGCCCACTTATTTTAATCAATTGCCCGTTATGTTTGAGCACGGTAAAGGCGCCTGGTTATGGGATACCGAAGGCAAGCAATATTTGGATGCTTTATCGGGAATCGCAGTATGCAGCCTAGGGCATGCTCATCCTAGAATCACTAAAAAAATTGCCGAGCAGGCAGCTAAATTAATTCATAGTTCCAATACTTTTTTAAATAAACAGCAAATTGATCTGGCTGAAAAATTATGCAAAATTGCAGGGATGGATCAGGTTTATTTTGCTAATTCTGGAGCAGAAGCCAATGAAGCCGCTATTAAAATGTCCAGGCTTTACGCTAAAAAGAAAAACATTGTCAATCCTACCGTGATTACGCTAAAAAATTCATTTCATGGCCGTACGATGGCTACTTTAAGTGCTACCGGAGCCGAAAGAATTCAGATAGGTTTTGAACCTTTAGTTTCTCATTTTGTTCATCTAGATATGAATGATTTAGCCGGGCTTAAAGCTTATCTTAAGCAGGACCAAAATGTCATTGCCATTATGTTTGAACTGGTTCAGGGAGATGGAGGTATTAGCATCGCCGACCCGGAATATGTAAAAAGCATTCGCGAGCTGTGTGACAGGCTGGATTTATTGATGATAGTCGATGAAGTGCAAACAGGAATTGGTAGGACTGGTGAGTGGTTTTGCTATCAGCATTATGACGTTTTGCCTGATATTGTAACGAGTGCTAAAGCTTTAGGAAATGGTCTGCCGGTAGGGGCCTGTTTAGCTCGAGCTAAAGCCAATAACTTATTTGGCCCAGGCAAGCACGGTACCACATTTGGCGGCACTCATTTGGTTTGTGCGGTCAGTTTAGAAGTATTAAATACCATGGAAGAAGAAGGCATTTTAGCCCATGCCGATAAAATGGGTCGTTATTTGCAAAGTAAATTGCGCCAAGCTTTTGCGGACAATCCTCATGTTGTGGAAATTCGCGGTAAGGGCTTGATGATTGGGATAGAGCTTGACCGCCAGGCCATGGGCATTATGCCGCTTACTTTAAAGCATGGTTTATTGTTCAATATTGTTGCCAATAAAGTAATTCGACTATTGCCGCCTTTAATTATTAGTGAGCAAGAAGCAGATGAAATCGTGAAAAGGTTAAAGCTCATTGTGGATGAGTTTTTAGCGTCTTAAACTGCTTTAGCCCAGCGCAGCAAGATATCTTTAACCTGCGCTACGCTAATGCTTTGCATACAGCTGCAGCCTTCTGCTTGCTTGAGTTGGCAGGCTTCACAAATTGAAGCTGTTAAATACTCGGCCTGTTTGCCTAAAGGCCCCCAGCGTTTTGGGCTTTTACCTGGCTGG
>JARDZR010000020.1 GCA_029240715.1 Gammaproteobacteria bacterium | reverse complement strand
ACAGCATTTTCCAAGTTAGCCCCTAAAGCTAGGCCTTGAGCATGAAGCTGTTCGAGCTGAGTCGCAAAACCAAAAGTGCGAGCTCTTGCCACTTCCTTGGTGTAGCCCATACCAGAAAATTCAAAATTAATTTCCTTTGGGGTATTGGCAATAGCAGGGTGGTTAAAGTCAATCGATACTTTTAAATGAAAACCGTTATAGGGAGAAAGCTCAACAAACTTATCTTCTTGCTCCACTCTAATGGTTTTTTTAATTTTTAAATATCTGCGAGCTACGTTTTGGGCAACAATTCCAGCTGACTGCAATAAAAAGATATAAGGGGAAGCGCTGCCGTCTAAAATCGGAACTTCCTCTGCATTAAGCTCCAAATAGATATTATCTATTTCCATAGCAGACAAGGCAGACAACACATGTTCGATGGTAGCAATTTTGATATTGCCTTCAACCAGCATGGTGCAAAGCATCGTTTCTTGGATCTTATCAGGGTTCACCTGAATAGAAATCTGAGGCTTAAGGTCAGTTCTTTTAAAGACAATTCCGGTATTTTCAGGAGCAGGGGTCAAAGTCAATTTGACCTCTTTACCTGAATGTAAACCTTTACCCACTACGCTGATTGAATTTTTTATTGTTTGCTGCATTAACATTGATGTCACTAATCCGATTGGCGGCGCAGGAAGGTTGGAATATCTAAGTAATCGGCTTCTTGATTAGGATCAACCATGGATCTTTTTGATCCCTGACCTAACTGTCTACCAAGACGTTCATCTCTTAGAGAGCGTCTACCACCTTCATGCACATTAGCCAATCCAGTAACCACGATAGTGACTCTTAACTCGTCATGCATTTCTGGATCAATAACGGTACCCACAACCACGGTTGCTTGGTCAGAGGTAAAGCCTTTGATCACTTCACCGACTTCTTCAAATTCACCAATAGACATGTCCATGCCAGCAGTAATGTTAACCAATACGCCTTTAGCACCTGACAATGCAATATCCTCGAGCAATGGGCTTGCAACAGCCGCTTCAGCTGCTTCACGCGCACGGTCTTCGCCGGTCGCACTGGCAGTTCCCATCATTGCCATACCCATTTCTGACATTACGGTACGAACGTCAGCAAAGTCTACGTTAATCAAACCAGGGCGGGTAATCAGTTCAGAGATACCTTGTACCGCGCCTTGCAATACATTGTTCGCCGCTTTAAATGCATCCAGCAAGCTGACGTTTTTGCCTAATACGGTCAGGAGTTTTTCATTAGGAATGGTAATTAAAGAATCCACTCTTTCAGCCAATTCAGTAATCCCAATTTCAGCCAACTGCATACGGCGTTTGCCTTCAAATGGGAAAGGCTTGGTCACAACTGCTACGGTTAAAATACCCATATCTCGAGCAATTTCAGCAACAACAGGAGCTGCCCCTGTACCTGTACCACCGCCCATACCTGCTGTGATAAACAGCATGTCAGCACCGCTTAGAATTTCTTGAATGCGGTTACGGTCTTCCTGAGCTGCACGTTTACCGATTTCTGGGTTAGCGCCAGCACCTAGCCCTTTGGTGAGCTGTGCTCCTAATTGCAAAATATTGCGAGCAGAGGAATTTTTCAAAGCTTGGGCGTCAGTATTAGCACAAATGAACTCAACACCTTCAATATTTTGGCCAAGCATATGCTCAATTGCATTGCTTCCGCCGCCACCGATTCCGATGACTTTGATAACTGCGTTATCTAGTAAAGTTTCTGATACATCAAACATTTTGTTAGCCTTCTTAAGTTAAAAATGACGTGAGAACCAACTTTTCATTCTCGATATAATGCCTTCTTCATTTTCAGGCACGCTACTTGCAACTTCAACTTGCATTGATTCTTTTTGTTGTTGTTGGGTGTACATCAGTAAACCGACTCCAGTTGCATGAATAGGATTACACACCACATCGGTCAAGCCCACTACTGAGTGAGGGACCCCTAAACGTACTGGAACTCTGAAAACTTCTTCAGCCAATTCCAATACTCCTGGCATTTTTGAAGCGCCGCCAGTTAACACGATTCCGGAGGCCAAATGGTCCGCGAAACCGCTGTTTTTCAAATCTTGATAAATTAAACCAAATAGTTCTTCATAACGCGCTTCGATCACACTAGCCAAAGTTTGCATGGACAAACGTCTACCTGGACGCTCTCCCACTCCTTTCACTTCAATGCTTTCTTCAGAGCTTGCCATTCGGGTTAAAGCAACGCCGTGTTGAATTTTAATGGCTTCAGCATACTGAGTAGGAATGCGCAGAGCATGGGCAATATCACTGGTTACTTGAGAACCTGCAATAGGAATAACCGAAGTATGGCGAATAGCCCCTTCTGTAAACACAGTAATATCAGCAGTACCTCCACCGATATCTACCAGGCAAACTCCCAGCTCTTTTTCATCTTCAGTTAAAACTGAATAGCTTGAGGCTAATTGCTCAAGCACTAAATCTGAAACATCTAAACCACAAGCACCCACACATTTTACAATATTTTGGGCAGCACTTATAGAGCCTGATACCATATGCACTTTAGCTTCCAAGCGCACACCAGACATGCCAACAGGCTCTTTAATGCCTTCTTGGCTATCAATAACAAACTCTTGCGGCAGGATATGCAAAATCCTTTGATCAGTTGGAATAGCCACTGCTTTAGCCGCTTCAATGACTCTTTCCACATCTGCATTTGAAACTTCTTGATCTCGAACAGCTACCACTCCATTGGAATTAAAACTATGAATATGGCTTCCGGCAATGCCCACGCAAACCGAGGCAATTTTACAATCTGCCATATGTTCCGCTTCTTCAACCGCTTTTTGAATGGCTTGAACAGTGGTATCAATATTGACAATAACGCCTTTTTTAAGGCCTCTTGACGGCTGAACCCCGATTCCGATAACGTTAATTTTGCCGCTATCTGTTTGTTCAGCAACAATAGCAACCACCTTGGAAGTTCCAATATCTAATGCAGTTATAAGATTTTTATCTGGCGTTCTGGACATTAAAGCCAACTCCTAACACAAGCCCTTATCATGTGCGCACAATACGCAATTCTCGTTGCATTATATAGTAGTACATATTTATGGAATCTAACAATAGTATGTGACAAAATAATTGATAGATTCTCTTAATAGCCTATTGCTGTAGAATTTTCGACTTTGCATCTGCTTCTAAAAAAGCCTAAATCAGGACTGATAATAAGCAGTTTGTTTTTTACTAAAAGCCAGATTTCCAGCTTCGCAAAAATGAAAGCTAACTGCTAGAACTTTGCTGGGCTGTGGCTTTAGAAGATTTTGGCGGGTTGTTCCACTTAGCCGCAAAGCCGTTGTGATAGCGCAAATCGACATAGACCAATGTAGCTCCTGGCGTAGCATTGGCCATCATCACAGGATAAGCGATTAAGAAATTATCCAACAGCTCATGCATTTTGGTATTGCCTAGATAAATCCAGAAACCCTGATCTACTTGAATTCGCCAGCTTCCTGAATCGGTATTCCATAGTGTTGTAATATTTAAACCCACTTTATTGAGTTGCTTTTGGAATTGGTAAAACTGACTCAGCATTTCTTTCTGATTTTGCTGCTGCCCAACAAATAAAGGTAAGCTATCGCCTGAATCTGCCACATTGGGTGCAAAAAATACTCCGTCAGCTGTCATGAGCGAACCATCATTCCACCGCACAATGGCTTTACGCTGCTGTACAATGACTTCTACCGTGTAAGGAAGAATTCGAACAATGCTGGCAGTCTGCACGGCAGGGATTTGCATCAAAGCTTGCCTGGCTGCTTTTTTATTCAAACCAAACAAACCTTGCTCTACATAAGGAGTAAGGGTCTGCTGAATTAAAGGCGCTCCGACATAGTCATAATGCCCGGCTACTCTAACTGACAAAACAGGAAACCTACCAGGCTGCTTTAGCCAAGACCAAAGCATAAGATCACCGCTTACAGCCAGAGCTATCAACAGGCTTACACCTATTAATTTGGTACGCAACTTTAATTTCATAACTTACCTACTATGCTGAGCTTGCTGAACCACGACCAATTATTTTCACTTCTGGAATCAAGTCAATCCCAAATTTATCATGGACTGTTTTTTGCACCAAAGCCATTAAATCTAAAGCATCTTGCGAACTGGCATCTCCGGTATTCACTAAAAAGTTAGCATGTTTTTGTGAAACCTGCAGCCCGCCAATTTTAGTGCCCTTTAAGCCTGACTGTTCTATCAACTTAGCTGCAAAATTTCCTGGAGGATTGCGGAAAGTTGAGCCACAAGAAGGCTCGCCAGTAGGTTGAGTTTGACTACGCTTATCCAGCATGGCTTTGATTTTTTCTAAACTTTGCTGACCGTCTCCAAGCTCAAATTCTAAAATGGCAGCAACAAACCATTCATTTTGCTTTAGGCCTTCAATATGACGATAGTGCGGGGTGAATTCAGCAGCAGGGCGTTTATGAATATTGCCAAGATGATCGATTGTTTCCACCTCTATGACTCTCTGCCAGGTTTCTCCACCAAATGCCCCGGCGTTCATATATAATGCTCCGCCCATGGTTCCAGGAATGCCACAAAAAAACTCACCTTCAACCATATTGTATCTTGCTGCAAATCTTGCCACTTGGGCACAGGCCACTCCAGCCTCAACCCTAAGCTTGTTACTATCAATTTGGGTCATTTCTTTTAATGCGCCCTGAGTCACTATTACAGTGCCTGGTACACCGGCATCCATAACCAATAAATTACTGCCCAGACCAATAAAAGTAAGCGGCTCATTTTCGGGTAATGATTTCAGAAAATTAGCCAAGTCTGCAAGGTTAACGGGCCAATAAAAACGCTCAGCATTGCCTCCTATTTTCCAATAGGTGAATTGCTTTAAGCTAACATCTGTTAACAGTTTTCCTTTTTCTATCTTTTTCATACTGTTCCACTAAATTGTTTCAATAATCGATGCAGAATTTGTTCTACATCCCCCGCTCCTTGACTAACCAAAACATCGCCATCCTGTAAAATACGAGGCAAAATCTCAAGAGCGGCATCTAGATTTTCAACATAAACCGGCTCCACTTTACCGCGACTTCGAATAGCTCGGCATAAAGCTTTACTGTCAGCTCCTGGGATGGGGTCTTCCCCAGCAGGATAAACTTCCAGCATAACTAAAGCATCTGCCATCGATAATACATTAGCAAAATCTTCAAACAGTTCCTGAGTACGGCTATAACGATGAGGCTGATAAGCCAATACCACTCGCTTGTTCGGCCAGGCATTTTTTAAAGCCTCATAAGTGACAGCAATTTCTCGAGGATGATGGCCATAGTCATCTATCAAGGTAATTTTATTGCCGTTTGCTAAAGTAACTTGACCGTAAACCTGGCAGCGCCGACCAATTCCAGAAAAGTTTTGTAAGCTTTTACAAATGCTTTCGATAGTAATGTCGCAGTCTAAAGCTACTGCAATCGCAGCGGCGGCATTCAAGGCATTATGTTTTCCAGCTAAATTAAGATTAACGCTAAAAGCTTTTATATGCTCCGACTTCGGCACTATTCTAAATTTTGAAAGCATGCCACTTTGTTCATAGTCTTCTATTCTTAAATCAGCATCTTCACTAAAACCGTAAGTTACCACTGAACAGGTAATTTCGGGCAAAATAGCGCGGATATTGGGATCGTCTATACATAAAACTGCCAACCCGTAAAATGGCAAACGGCGAATAAACTGTACAAAAGTTTGTCGCAAAACATTAAAATCATTTTGATAGTTAACCATATGGTCAGCATCAATATTGGTCACCACTGAAATGGTGGGTGTTAAATATAAAAAAGAGGCATCGCTTTCATCCGCTTCAGCGATAAAATAACGGCTATCCCCCAGCCTGGCATTGGTTCCTGTACTGTTAACCTTGCCTCCCACTACAAAAGTTGGCTTTAAACCCGCGTCTCCAAACATGTTGGCTAACAGGCTGGTAGTCGTTGTTTTACCATGAGTTCCAGCTACCGTAACACCGGTCTTAAACCGCATTAATTCAGCCAACATCAATGCTCTTGGAATAACTGGAATATGCCGGGCTATGGCTTCCTGAACCTCAGGGTTGTTTTGCGAAATAGCTGAAGAAATTACAACAACATGAACATTCTCAACATACTCTGGTCGATGCCCAATTTTAATTTCAATCCCTAATTCACCCAGTCTTCTCGTTACTGAGGTTTGCTTTAGATCTGAACCAGAAACCTGATAGCCTAAATTATGTAAAACCTCAGCAATCCCTGACATTCCAGCTCCGCCAATCCCTACAAAGTGAATTCGACGAATTCGCCTCATAGGTGCAGAAATGTGGATGGCCTGCTCTCCTTTCATTTATTTTTCCTTATTAAATCTATACAAGCATTGCTTACAGCAATGGTCGCTTGTGGCAAGCTTAAGCTTCTAGCAAGCTCTGCCATTTTGGCCACTTCCTGCCTATGGCTCGAATAATAACTGAGTAATTCTGCCAGCATTGGGGCTGATAATTCTGACTGTAATTTCAACACGGCAGCGCCTTTGTCAGCTAAATATTTGGCATTATAGCGCTGATGGTCATCAACCGCATAGGGTAAAGGAACTAAAATTGCCGGTTTTCCTACTACAGCCAATTCTGATATTGTCATGGCTCCTGCCCGGCATAATATTATATCAGCCCAAGCATAAGCCTCGGCCATGTTATCAATAAACGGGACCAGCTTCACTTCTACCTGCTGTTTAGCATAACTTTCTTGCGCCAATTTATAAGTTTTTTCTCCGCTTTGATGCCAAACAATAGGGCGCTCTGCAACAGGAATTAAACTTAAAGCCTCTGGTACAATTTCATTAAACACAGAAGCGCCAAGACTCCCGCCTATAATCAATAGGCGTAGTGCTCCATGATGTTGCTCGGTTTGAGGGATCTGCAAAATCTCTTCTCGTACCGGATTGCCGGTCAGCATTAGCTTATTGGAAACTGGAAAAGCGCCAGGAAAAGCACACAGCACTTTATCCGCTATTTTAGAAAGATAGCGGTTAGTCATTCCCGCGATGGCATTCTGTTCATGAATGATTAAAGGAATTCCTAAGAGCTTAGCTGCAATAGCGCCAGGCCCGGAAGCGAAACCGCCCATTCCTACAACTAACTCGGGTTTGAATTTTCTAAGTACTTTAATAGAACAGCAAACTGCTTTTAAAAGTTTAAAAGGCATTGCCAAATAGCGCAGCAGGCCTTTTCCTCTTAAACCCTGAATGGGTATATAATGGATTTCAATTCCTGCTTGTGGCACAAGTCTTGCTTCAATTCCGGAACGGGTGCCTAACCAATGTACAACCAAGCCCTGTTCTTGCAATTTTTGAGCTACGGCCAAAGCTGGGAAAACATGCCCACCAGTGCCTCCAGCCATTATCAAAACTTTGCGATTTTCTAAGCCCATTAAATTTCACTTCAGATGTTTATCATATATTGACTCTAATTTTGCGCCCAGGAATTTTATCCAGTGCGGCCCCCATACTTGCCAGTTTGTTTTGCATATCAATTCTCAAAAGAATTCCTATTACCATGCAATCAACTACCAGGCTACTGCCTCCATAGCTAATAAAAGGTAAAGTTAAGCCCTTAGTGGGCAGCAATCCAATATTCACGCCGATATTAACAATGACCTGCATACCTAGCCAAAAGGTAATACCATAAGCGACAAAGGCGTCAAAATCCTGATTTCTAAAATGGGCTTGTCTGGCTATCACCAAGCCTCGCCATCCTACTACCACAAATAAACCCAATACAAATAGCACTCCGACAAAACCCAGCTCTTCTGCAATCACAGCCAATACAAAGTCAGTATAAGCTTCTGGCAAATAAAACAATTTCTGGATACTGCCCCCCAAGCCCACACCAAACCATCCGCCGCGACCAAATGCAATTAAAGACTGGGTAAGCTGATAGCCTGTATCAAACTGATTATCCCATGGATGAAGAAATCCAGTTAAACGGGCTAAACGATAAGGGGAAAAAATGACCAACATGGCGGCAGCCATTACGGCTAACACAATTAAAATATAAAACCAGCGCAAGCGAACTCCGGCCATAAACATCACGCCCAAAGCTGTGGTAAAAACCACCACGGTTGCGCCAAAATCCGGTTCCAGCAGTAACAATACTCCCATCAAGCCTAAGACACATATAGGCTTAATGACTCCCATAAAGCTATGTCTAGCTACTTCTCCATGCCTAACCAAATAACTTGCCACATACATCACCGCACAGAGCTTAACCAGCTCAGAGACCTGAATAGCAATAGGCCCTACATCAATCCAACGCCGGCTTCCATTGACTACATGGCCAATGCCAGGAATGAGAACGATGACTAATAAGAAAATCCCCCCAACTAACCATAAGGGTCCTTTTCGATACCAAACATTGGTATCTACGCTCAGCATGGTAATGGCTGCTATGACTGCAATAACAGCAAAAATAACCTGTCGGATAATGAAATAAAAACTATTGCCGTAATCATGCTGGGCAACCACCATAGAAGAAGAGGTCACCATCACCAAGCCCACCATCAAAAGGCCCATCACTGCCAGCAATAGATAAATATCTAGCTGAAAGCTTGATTTGAGCTGATCTTTAATTTCTTTATTGCTAGGACTGCTCTGCATTTTTAAACCTTAAATAATATAAACTTAGTGTAGCTAATACTTGCCTATAACAACAAGGTTTTTGTGCTTCCTTGATGGGCTGATGTGCATAACGTAGAATAAAAATTACTTCTTAACGCGGGACCAAAACCATGTACAACTACAAAAATATGCTAGTGACTGTTGATATTTACGAAAACTACCTGCCTTTATTAAAAGAAGCTCAAGCATTTGCAAAAACCCAACAAGCCAAGCTGCACTGCGTTTATGTCATGCCCTCTATTACTTCCAGCATACCTTACGCCTATGACTTTCAAAAATCAGTCGAAACCGAAGCTATCTCGGTGCTAGCTAAAATTAAGCAAGATTTAGGCTGTGAAAGTGCTTTATTGCAAGGGCCAAGCAGTCCAAAAATTTGTGATTACGCTAAAAGCATTGCAGCTGATTTAATTATTTGCGGCAGTCACGGTAGACATGGAGTGGGTTTGCTATTGGGATCTACAGCCAATGGCATTTTACATAGCGCACACTGTGATGTATTAACCATTCGTTTAAATAACGAAGGCAAAACGGTGGTCAGTTCCAACTATCGCAATATCGTCATGGCGACCGATCTTAAAGCTGACAGCAAAAAAGTGGCAGAATTGGCCAAGAGCTTAGCCCAGAATTATCAAGCGCGACTTCATTTAGTTCACGCAATTACTTATGTTGCTGCCACAGCAGCAGCTTATTATCCAGAAATCGAGGCTGATCTTAAAAAAGAAGCTGAATTCAACATGCTCCAACTTAGCAAAGAACTCAATGTTGATTTACTCAACACTGAAATTCATGTCGGGCCACCCAAACAAGTTATTTTAAAAGCTGTCGAGCATAATAAAGCTGAACTGATTATTATTGGCAGCCACGGCAAGTCAGCTTTTACCTCAGCTTTACTGGGTTCCACAGCCAATGCAGTTTTACATGGCGCCAACTGCAATATTCTAGTCGTTAGAATTTGACAGCTGGCTTGGCACTTTTTGCATGCTTAATGCTGTTTTTTACGCACTTTATTGACTTGCAGTGGATTTAATTTAACCCCCACTCTTGCCAAACCGACCAGGACATCATCAACAAAAGCCTGACAAATATGCATATTTCGCTTCTCATCCATTCCAGCTTGGGCCTGAGATGAAGCTTTTTCTTGCAGGGCTTTTTTGATTTCGGCCACCAACGCTTTGTGCTGAGCCAAAATACTGTAATCACGTCGATGTACGGAACCCGCTGCTTCAAATTGTTGTACCATGGCATGAAGTTTGGCAACCAGATTACGCACTTCATCCAAATGCTTTGCCGCCGCGTTCTGCGGTTCTGTTTGTTCCTGTGCGACGTTGATTTGTGGCTGTGGTCTAAACTCTTCTGCCTCGGCCACTAGCTCTGTCTGCACTGCGCTTTCTTCATTAGACTGCAAAGCCATCAGTTCGGCTTTTTTCATTTCTACGGAAGTTTCTGCCAACTCGCTGCTGCGCTTACGTCCTACCAATGATATTCGCTTTGTCATTATCTCACCTATAGCCTTATAGAGCCCCTGCTAGCATTATAGTGTATGAATATTACTATTGAAAATCAAACTCTCCGCCCCCATTCTATATTCGTTCAATCAGCATTTAAGGGTAAAACAGTGGAAATTATTAAGGGCACGACCATACTAGCCGTGCGTCGTAACGGAAAAGTAGTGATAGCGGGTGACGGTCAAGCCACGATGGGTAACATGGTGGCCAAGGATAATATTTGCAAAGTTCGCAAAATCTATCATAACAAAGTCATTGCTGGCTTTGCCGGAGCAACGGCTGATGCTTTCACCTTATATGAAAGGTTCGAAGCAAAACTTGAAATGTATCAAGGGCATTTAGAGCGGGCTGCTGTTGAACTAGTCAGAGAGTGGCGCTCAGATCGAGCGCTGCGCCGCTTGGAAGCCATGCTGCTGGTTGCTGACAAGAATACCTCTTTGCTTATTTCAGGAACTGGCGATGTGATGGGAGCAGATTCTCATGGAGTCATGTCAATTGGCTCAGGCTCAGCTTTTGCCAAGGCTGCCGCGCTTGCTTTGGTACAAAACACCAATCTTGACGCCAGAGCGATTGTAGAAAAAAGCATGAATATCGCTGCTGATATTTGTATCTATACCAACCATAAATTTACTTTTGAAGAGCTAAGCGCTGATTAATTAGGATAAATTATGTCAAATATGACCCCAAAAGAGATTGTTCACGAGCTGGACAAACATATTATTGGCCAAAACGAAGCCAAGCGTTCCGTTGCCATTGCTCTGCGTAATCGCTGGAGACGAATGCAGCTTTCAGAGCATTTACGCCATGAAGTCACTCCAAAAAACATTTTGATGATTGGGCCAACCGGTGTCGGTAAAACTGAAATAGCAAGAAGACTGGCTAAACTAGCCAATGCCCCCTTTATCAAGATAGAAGCGACTAAATTTACCGAAGTCGGCTATGTGGGCCGGGACGTGGAGTCCATTATTCGTGATTTGGTCGAAGTTTCCATCAAACTGACCCGCCAAAATGCTAAAGAAAAAGTCAAACAGCGCGCTGCCGAGGCAGCTGAAAACCGTATTTTAGACGCTTTGATTCCTCCGGCAAAGGCCAACAAGCTTAATATTGGGTTTGCCAACGAGCCTGAACAGACTAGCGTCGTAGAAGAGGATTCAGAATCTCGTAAGGTGTTTCGCCAAAAACTAAGATCGGGTGAATTGGACGAAAAAGAAATTGAAATTGATGTTCATGTCGGTGGCGTTAATATGGAAATTATGGGGCCTCCAGGAATGGAAGAAATGACTCAGCAACTGCAAGATCTTTTCCAGAACGTTCGTCCCGAACGAAGCAAAAAGCGCAAACTCAAAGTGAAGGAAGCTTTTAAAATCCTACAGGATGAAGAAGCCGGTAAACTTGTAAATGAAGAAGATACCAAACAAAAAGCCATTGAAAACGTCGAGCAAAACGGTGTGGTCTTTATTGATGAAATTGACAAAATTTGCCGACGCAGCGAACAAATGGGCGGAGCCGACGTTTCAAGAGAAGGCGTACAGCGTGACTTGCTTCCGCTGGTTGAAGGAAGCACCGTCAGCACCAAGTACGGCATGGTAAAAACCGACCATATTTTATTTATCGCTTCAGGGGCTTTTCATTTATCCAAACCCTCTGATCTCATTCCTGAGCTGCAAGGCCGTCTTCCTATTAGGGTTGAGCTAAAAGCTTTAACTGTGGAAGACTTTGTTAAAATTCTTAAAGAACCCAGCGCCTCTTTAATCAAACAGTATATTGCTCTGCTAGAAACAGAAGGCCTGTTTGTAGAATTTACTGATTCAGCCATTAAAAAAATTGCTGAAATTGCCTGGCAAGTCAATGAAAGTGTCGAAAACATCGGTGCCCGACGCCTGCATACCGTGATGGAAAAATTACTGGAAGAATTATCATTTAACGCAACCGATAAAGCTGACAAACAGGTCGTTATCGACGAAACTTATGTTAATAATACTTTAAGTGCCTTGGCTAAAAACGAGGACTTAAGCAGATATATATTATAATCATGAGCGGCCATGATCATTACTGAGCAAATAATTGCATATGACTACATTACTGTTTTATGACATCGAGTCTTCTGGGCTAAACAAATGTTTTGACCAAGTCTTACAATTTGCTGCTATTCGTACTGACCTTGAGCTGAATGAAATTGATCGTCATGAAATCTACGTTAAGCTTAACCCAGATGTGATTCCTTCGCCCTATGCAAGCATTACCCACCATGTGTCGATAGCAGATACAGAGCAGGGTCTAAGTGAATTTGAGGCCATTCAAAAAATCCATGCTTTATTAAATACCCCTGGCACCATTTCACTAGGCTATAACACTTTGGGTTTTGATGATGAATTTTTAAGGTTTTCATTTTACCGAAACCTTCTTAATCCATACAGCCATCAATTTGCCAATGAATGCAAGCGCATGGACCTTTACCCGATGGCTATTATGTACCAGCTGTTTAAATCCGAAGTCTTAAACTGGCCCAGCCTAAACGGTCAAATAAGCTTAAAGCTAGACCAGCTGAGTCCTGCCAATAATCTTGCCAGTGGGCCTGCTCATACGGCTATCGTTGATGTAGAGGCGACAGTTGAGCTAGCCAAAAGGTTTAAAAAAAATCAAAAAATGTGGGACTATCTTTGCGCCCATTTTGATAAGAACACTGATCAAGCTCGTGAAAAGAAACTCGCTCCAGCCTGGACTGGTCCCAATGCTCCTTTGCTAGGACTCATGTTTTTTGGGAAATTCGGCTCACAGGCTGCTTATCATGCCCCCGTCTTAAGCTTAGGCCAGCA
>JARDZR010000113.1 GCA_029240715.1 Gammaproteobacteria bacterium | reverse complement strand
CTATCGCCTGACAGACCTGCTGCGCCCCTTCCAATATTCTAGGCCCATCCCTTGCAATTAAGCTGGCATTAATATTCAGCATATTGTGGTTTTTTACCGCGTTGATCTGGTTCCATTGCCCCCAGCTTGACGGCGAAAAAGGTGAGAAACCGATAATCACGTCTGGATTGTCAGCAATCACCTCTTCAATAGATACCATGCCAGCATAAGTTTTCATATTGGCAAAAATGTTTTGCCCGCCGCACAAGCCTATAACCTGTCCCGAGATACTGCGGTTACTTACCGTATACATCGGATTGCCTGAAACCTGCATAAAAACTTTAGGTTGGGGCTGTGCTGAAGCATATTTATTTAAAAGCTGATGATATTGGGCTAAAAATTGGACTGCTTTATAGTTGGCTTGTACCGAATTTCCGGTCAGCTCCCCTAAATTGCGCATTTCCTTAGCAATATCAGGAATCGTTTGGTTATTTACCACATATACAGGAATATTAAATTGACTTAAAGGCGATAAATTTGGCACGACTCCGCTTGGCTCCCAAGCCACCACTAGATCAGGTTTTAAAGCCACAACAGCTTCGATATTAGCATTTTGAAAGCCGCCTACCTGAGGCAGTTTAGTAGCAGCTAATGGATAGTCACTATCTACGCTTACCCCAACCACTTGTTTGCCTGCCCCGATATCAAACAAAATTTCGGTAATGCCGGGAGATAGGCTCACCACTCTTTTGGCAGGCTTGGCCAAACTAATGGTATCACCCATATCATCTTGCACCGAAATTGAAGCATAAGCCGAACAGGCCGCAGTTAGAACACAAGCTAATAAACTAAGTTTTAAAATTTTCACTCATCATCTCCCGATAATAGTCCCAATCAAAACATGGGCCTGGATCGGTCTTGCGACCTGGAGCAATATCGCTGTGACCGGCAATTCTGTGCAAAGTAATACCTGGAAAATTTTGCATAATTAAATGACTAAGCTTGGCTAATGCTTGATATTGCTGCTCTGAAAAGGCAATGTCATCAGTTCCTTCAAGTTCAATTCCAATGGAATAATCATTGCAATTTTCTTTGCCTTGAAAGCTTGATTTACCAGCATGCCATGCCCGGTCAAATACAGACACAAACTGCACAATTTCACCGCTTCGTTTAATCACAAAATGCGCTGAAACTTTTAGTTCTTTTATGCTTTCAAAATAAGGATGCTTAGAGTGCTCAAGCTTGCCCTGAAAAAAATCTTCAATCTCATGTCCGCCAAATTCTCCTGGAGGCAAACTGATATTATGAATGACTAATAAATTGATCAATGCATTAGCCGGGCGTTCATTATAAAAAGGCGATGGACAATGCCTTAGCCCCTCTACCCAACCTTTTGCATTCAATGTTAGCTTCATAATTTCCATTACTTAAGTCATTCCAACACAGCGGGGGATGACAACTTTTTAAAAGGATGTAAACTCTAATTATCAAAATAGCACAAAGTTAAATTTATGGCGAAACTACATTTCTATTATTCTGCAATGAATGCCGGTAAAACCACCGTATTGTTACAGTCAAACTATAACTATCGAGAAAGAGGCATGAACACCCTGCTTTTGACTCCGCTAATCGACAATCGGTATGGTCAAGGTAAAATTGCCTCAAGGATTGGCTTAGAAGCCAATGCCGTAACCTTTGATAGCAAAGCTGACTTACTGGCCATTACGCAAGGACACCGAGCTAATGCAGAGATTCATTGTGTATTGGTGGATGAAGCTCAGTTTCTCACTCGGGAACAGGCTTATCAATTAACTGAAATTGTGGATCAGCTCGATATTCCGGTACTTGCTTATGGTTTACGCACTGACTTTAAAGCCGAACCCTTTGAAGGCAGCAAATACTTGCTAGCCTGGTCAGAATCTTTGAGCGAAATTAAAACCATTTGCCATTGCGGCCGCAAAGCGACCCATGTCTTAAGGTTGGATGAACAAGGCAATCCTATCGACGAAGGGGCCCAAATTGCTATAGGCGGTAATGATCAATATGTTTCTGTCTGTCGCAAACATTATAAATTAAAACAGGTAGCTTAAAATGTCTCACAGCCACGATTATCATGAGCAGCACGGCCACCATCACCACGTGATCCCCGATCAATTTAACAAGGCCTTTTTGATTTCAATTGCCGCGAACTTTAGCTTAACTGTGTTTCAAATTTTTTACGCCTACGTTGCCCATTCAACCAGTCTTTTAGCCGATGCCGGCCATAACATGGGCGATGTACTCAGCCTGATTTTAGCTTGGCTTGCGAGCTTAATGCTAAAGAAACGCTCTAGCAATACTTTTAGCTATGGCTTTAAAAAGGTGACTATCTGGGCCTCTTTAATCAATGCCTTAATCTTGGTGTTTGCTTGCGCCGTCATTTTAGAGCAAGCCATTTCTCGCTTTATCAATCCCCAGCCAGTCCTTGCTTTAGACGTAATGGCCTTGGCTTTACTCGGTATCTTGGTCAATGGCGGCACTGCGCTGTTATTTGCCAAAGGTCAGCATGACTTAAATATTAAATCGGCTTTTTTACACTTAGCTTATGATGCTTTAATCTCAGTGGGCGTGTTGCTTGGCGCAGCTATTATTTATTTCACTCATTGGTATTGGGTCGACCCTATAGTTGGTTTAATGATTGGCGCAATTATAATGTGGGGCAGCATTAAGCTTTTAAGACAATCCGTGGCTCTTGCCATGGATGCTGTGCCATACAATGTCAAACTTGAAGAAGTGCAGCGTTACTTTAAAGCCTTGCCCGGCGTTAAAGCTGTTCACGATCTGCATATCTGGGGGCTTAGCACTCGCGAAAATGCTTTGACCGCTCACTTAGTGATGCCGGACTGCCCTTGCACCGATGAAATGCGCAAAAAAATAAACTGCGAACTCAAAGAGCAATTCAATATCCATCATGCCACGATTCAAATTGAAGAAGGCAAAGGAGATTTACACTGTGAGCATCACAACTGCTAAAAGGATCGGATTTCTAGCAACAGGTTCAGAATTAACAACGGGTGAAATTCTTAACACCAATGTCCAAGCCATGGCCCAAACCTTATTAGAGCAAGGCACTGAAATTGGCGAGCATGTGATTGTAGATGACAGAGAAGCCAATATTTTGTCAGGGCTCGAGTATCTATTTAGACAACATGATGCGGTGATAGTCAGCGGAGGCTTAGGCCCCACTTCCGATGATAGAACCAGGTTTGCAATTAGCCGCTTTTGCAATCAAGCATTAGAGTTTAATGAAGCAAGCTGGCAAAGAATTGTAGATCGACTCAGTAAACGTAATATCCCCATTCCAGAAAATAACCGTCAACAAGCCTTATTCCCTCATCACGCTACAATATTCCCCAATTTAAATGGCACGGCAGATGGCTGTTTCATAACTTGCCACAATAAATTGATTTTTATGCTGCCAGGCCCTCCTAGAGAATGCCTGCCTTTATTTGATCAATATGTTATGCCTATTTTAAAAAGCCATGAATTTTTTAGCCATCGAAAACTATATCGCTGGAAATTGATGGGAGCTTCTGAATCCGCCATTGCCGAACAGCTCGAAGAAATTGGCAAGCCAGCATACTGCAAAGTAGTTTAAGCAATTTTAATGCGCAGATTGGTATTTTTGATCAAGCCAGTAAAGGCCAGATTATTTCAAGACTGCTAAGCCCTTCCACTCATTCAAAAATCAAAATACTCAATGAACCCTGCAAAGACTACTGCGTCATTATTAATGGACTCGAACAATATTGGGATCCCAAGCCTTCAGACAGCTCTACCTTCATTCATCTTGAGCTGAGTCATCAAGGCCAAAACTACAAAGCATCTAAGCAAATCTATTTACGTGGAGAAGAGACCATGGATTATGCTCTTGAATTTACTTGCCATGAGATTTATCGCAATTGGTTTATTTAATCTTCCCGCTGGCAGGAAGCGATAGATTGCAGTTGTTTAAATTAAAAGTGACCCCATCCCATTGCCAGCTTTCATTTTCACTGCAAAGTTTGATCAGATAATTTTTTGCATTTTTAAAATGCCTGGCTTCAAATAGCTCAATCTTAATGCCTGCCAAAACCTGGCTGAAAGTTTTTAAGTTAACAGGATATGCTGAAACAATAATCCAGCGGTCAACTTTATTCAGCCCCACACTTCTTAGATAAGGCAGCAATATCTCTCTTGCTACAGCATAGGCTTTACGATTGTTGCTATTACTTTGTTCCACCACGACATGCTGCCTGGTTCTTAACACTCTTGCCGGCACTGCTCGAGGTGCAAGAATTAAAATAGCGCCTAATAGGCCTAGAGCTGTTAATAAAATTGAGGGTTCTGGCAGATATACGCCCCACCAGCTCAGGTGGGCAAAATATTCCAAAATTCTCCACAAAATGGACATTACAAAACTTGAAATATGCAGTATAAAGCTTCCTAAGCTTGGCCAAATAAATAGCAGTAAAGTACCGAACAAAGCTCCTGGAATTATTAATGTTACTAAACTCACCAGCGAGACTTGCTGAAAGTATAAAAGTGAAATAGGCAAAATCCCCCAGAATATTACCCATTGCGGATAAATCCATTTATGCCAAATTTTAGGCGAGCCTATCCTTCCGGTATAAGTAAACAGCAAAAACCATACCGCTAAAAAAGATAACCAAAACCCCGCCTCATAAATGCTTAAAGGGTCCCAGAGTAAAACCATCCATAGTGCAGTGAACCAGGCTCTATAAGAGCTAATATTACGCTCAAACAACCTAGCAAGCCCTATGACAGTAATCGTGATAAAGGCCCTTTGCGTAGGAACGCCAAACCCAGCCAATAAGCTATAAACAAGCGCCGCAACCAGGGCCGCCACCCCGGCAGCTTGTTGTGCCGGCAGTATTAATGCTAAATTGGGAATAATGGGCCAGGTCCATCTTAGCATCAAAAAAATCAAGCCTGCGAGTAAAGCGATATGAAGCCCCGATATCACCACAAAATAACTGGTTCCAGTTTTCACTAAAATTTGCCAGGCTTTGGAGGCTAATCCGCTTTTATCTCCTAATACCAAGGCAAGCATCACCCCTTGATTGGCTTCACCGCGAGTAGCTCTTAGTAAACGCTCTCTTAGTCTATAGCGACAATAATTTAAGGCTTGAGACCAAAAGCTCCATCCCAAACGGTGATAGTAATATTTAGGTAGGACATATCCCTTGGCAATTATGCCCTGTCTTTGCAAAAACTTAGCATAGTCAAATTCACCTGGATTATGAAAACTATAAATTGGCTTAAGCTCTATCAATAAGCGCCAGCGCTCACCCGGCTTAAGCTTAGGAACGCGACCATACCAATCCAATAGAAATTTGCCCTGCCGGGTTTTAAAGATAAACCGATTTCGGTAATGTAAAGGCACATTAGGCAAACCTACCACTGTTCCTATTACCCAAAAGGGATGCTTAAACTGCGAACTATCTGGCAACTTATGATGGGCTTCTTTCAAGCTCAAGCTTGCATGCCAAACTAGTATGACTATAATCAGAATACCTATTAGCACCGACAGGCTTTTCATTGATTATATTATGAACAAATTCAAATTAAATGAAAAGCCTAAGCACTATGCCTTTTCTATTTTAAAATTAGATGAGGCGCGCAAGCGTCGAGGAGC
>JARDZR010000019.1 GCA_029240715.1 Gammaproteobacteria bacterium | reverse complement strand
GGAATTCCTCCTGCGGGCGCTTCCTCTTTAACACTTATTGCAGGCTATAGCGATGGCCATGGCAGTCAGTTACAACGCAGCTTCAAAATAAACACGGTTGGCACATTGCTTGTTAATGCCCCCACTCAAATTGATTTCACACAGGGCCAAGCTCTGCTTGTACCTATAGAGCTAAGCAGCCCAAGTGAGACTTTAACTGTCAGCTTCACCAGCGACAACTTAAACAATGGCCGTATGCAGGTTAACGCTACTCAAGGGGTAAGTATTAACCAACAAGGCAACACCTTAACTGTTAGCGGAAATACTGCAGCAGTTACGCAATGCTTGCAAAGCTTAACTTTTATTCCTTATGAATATTTCAGAGGAGTGGTAAGATTCTCTTGTCGAGCGCGTGACGGAATTAACTCAGACAGTTTATTTAATATCATTTTGAATCAATTAGTCGATGTGAGCCATGATTTAGGCATAGGCTCCGCCCTGCCATCAATTAGCACTACCCCAGGTAAAGCCACTTCTTTCCAGGTTATTGTAAGCAGTGACCCCACTAACTCTCAAGCCAATATCTATACTTATGATGCGGATCGATTGCTTCTCAGTGTACAAATTTTAGAAAACAATATTGCCATTGATTCCAGTGACTGGACTATTTCTATCAACCAGAACTCTGGTCGAATCAGTATCACGCCACCTGCCGCCTTACATGGTGACTATCAAGTTAAATTGATTGCTCAAGCTGTAGATAGTGAAAACCAGCCAATTGCAAATAAAACTGCTGAGCTTAGCACTAGCCTTAATGTTGGCAACACCATACCAGTACTCTCTCCTGATCAAATCAGTGATAAAACTTTTAACATTGGCAGAAATAATACCGCAACATTACCTTTTGCAATGGATCCCGATGGGGATTTAATTAGCTTTAGTCTATATGACAGTAGTACTGCACTGCCAGTTAGCCAAGAGTGGCTGCAAGTACGCCCCATTCAAGTTGCAGGGGCTTGGCAATATAGCATGAGCGGAATCCCTCCAATCGACGCTCCTGACTCATTGACGCTTCAGGCAAATTACCTGGATGGAAATGGTGGCTTGGTGCAAAGAAACTTTAAGCTCAATATTGTCAGCACTCTACATGTTTTCCCAAGCAGTAGTGACAGCATGCAACAGGCCTCTACTGGCAACGATACTTATCTAACACCGCGCCAAGTCAGTTCGCTTGGCAATGAACCCGTTACCGTTAAGATTACCTATGACCAAACATTAGGAAACATGGTAACCCGCAACATAAGCGGCGTGAGTTCCAGCTTAGCTCAAGCCGGGGGTTTTGCAACCTGGCAAGTAAGTGGCCCAAAAGAAAGTGTAAACCAACATTTATCCATGCTCCAATTTTTGCCTGCCACCCTGGTAAAAGGCCCCGGTAAAGTTTTTTATTGGACGGCAAGCAACAATGTAGACCGCGACACTGTTTTTACTACCATGATTAATATCAGCCCTATCAATTTAGCGCCTGAAGTGCATGACTCAATTCCGCCTGTTTCTGCGGTGACTGAGGGCCAGATTGCAGCTGTTAGTTTGTCTAGAACCTATTTTGCTGATCCGGATGATTCTGATAATGCCCTAAGGTGGAGCGTAACCCATGAAGATGGATCAGAGCTTGATCCAGACTGGTTCCTTGAGCCAAACAGCCTAAAGCTGACAGGTCCTATGCACCGTGAACAAAGGCTAAAAGTGACAGTAACGGATCCAGGCGGTTTATCCGCCAGCCAGACCTTTGTCATCCCTTATAAGCCTATCCCACCCTGGTATTTGACTTTTGATTGGCAAAGTTTTGGCGGAGGAATGACTGCAGTTCCTGTTGCTTTTCTTATTGTATGGGTAATAAGCTCGCATATTCGTAAATGCATAACAACAAATTGCAAACAAAACCCAGTCAATGCTTATCAAGCAGTAATAGATGCCGCTCGCAAGCCTTATGAAGAAGTTAAAGCTCATCTAGCGCCCGCCACTTCGGAAGCAAGTGAAAGCCAAGCGGCTCCAAGTGCCCTGGAAAAATCAATCAGTCTGTTCAAAAAATCGGCTCATGTTGGAGAAGATATTAGTCGTCCCCCTAAAGAAGTCAGCTTAGAAAACTTACAGGCAATTTTAAGCAGAATTACCACTCACTTTGAGAGAGGCTATCCGACTACTGGAAGCACTTTACAGCTGATTGAAAGCTTAAAAGTCCATATTATTGTTTATGCCTGCAGCACTGAATCTATAAGCTCGGCTTATCTTGAACTTGAAGCCCAAGCGAGAATTTTAAAATATGCTGAGCATGTTTCTGTAAGGTTAGCAAAAAAACAAAATTATGAAATTTCTACTTATGCCAAGCTTAGGCTGATCCGAATATTAGCCGATTTAATACTGCTGACAGAAACCGCTAACAATGCAAAGATTCCATACGAAGCTAAAATTGCAGCTTATAACAAATTGAGCGAAGTGCCTGACTTTAAACTAGATGAGAGAAAAATTAGAGCAGAAGACCCCATAGAACAGGGTAAGGCTGCCATCAAATTTGAATTGAAATCGGCCATGGCAGCCCTTGCTGCAGCACCAGATCAAGATTCATTTTTACGCGCTATCATTAAAAAGCGCGCTACTCCAGTACCTACACTTTGGTATATCAACATTGTTAGAGCAGAATCACTCGCACCTTTTGCAAGATATAACCTAGCTGCTCTTGAGGAAATTATTAGCATTCATCAAAAAAGCAAGCTTGAACACTGGCATGTACGCTATGCAGTAAAAGATGTGCTGAAAGTGATTGCTAAACTAGGCAACACCAACCTTATTCAAAATAGGGCCCAAACCTACTTAAACAGTCTGACTACCGTTAAAAAAGAACCAAGCCAATTCAGGGCCTTATCCGCATCGGCAAAAAAACGCCATAAAAGCATAATGTTTGACGGATTAGGTGCTAACGGTGTGGTAGGAGGAGATGCTTTTGCAAATACCAACCCAATGCGCAGAGCTCATTCGGTCAGCTCAACTTCAAACTCTAGCAGTCCAGGAGGCCCTGAAGTAAGCACACCGCTTAAACCGACTGCTCCACCAGGTGCGTCAGTAAGGAAGCTTAAACTGCCTGATGTCGGTGAAGCCAAAGCTTCGGCAGGTGGCACAGGTTTAGCGACTGTTAACCCTGTTTTCTTAGCTACAGCTATGGCAGCTGGGGCTGTTGCAAACCAAGGCCAGGGTGAAAGCATGGCTTTTGCGCCTCGCTTCAGTCGAGTCTCAGCTATCGCTAAAGGGCCTTCAGCACAACTGCCGCAAGGCGGTTTTACAAGCACCCTATCTGCAGTCGCAGATACCTTTTTTGCTGGAAGCGGGAGCTGCGAAACTGGAAGCGGGAGCTGCGAAGTTGGTGACGACTAAGATGCTAGAAAACTTGGAAATTAAACAAAACATGGTATAATTCCCCTCGATTAGCGTGTTTTGTAGTAAAGTTATAATCTATTTGCGGGAATAGCTCAGTGGGTGAGGCGGAAAAATCAAAGCACTGCTTTGGTCCAACGAACGCCCGGAGCATGGAAAGCGTAGGGCCGGGGGTCTTAGTGAAGCCAGGAGGCTGAACTTAGAACCAGAACTCTGCGACTGAGCTCTTGGTAGAATTGGTTTTGCAAGAGCCAAGTGTTTTATAGTAAAGTTATAATCTATTAGCGGGAATAGCTCAGTGGTAGAGCACAACCTTGCCAAGGTTGGGGTCGCGAGTTCAAGCCTCGTTTCCCGCTCCAATACGTGGTTTTATATTCATGACTCATTGTATCCATAAAATTTCAGTTGCCCCCATGATGGACTATACCGACCGTCATTGCCGATATTTTTTAAGGCTGTTTTCCAAGCATTTATTACTTTACACAGAAATGATCACCACAGCCGCCATATTGCATGGCAATCAAGAAAAACTGCTTAGCTATGATCAAAGCGAACATCCTCTTGCTTTGCAATTAGGGGGCAGCAATCCCGATGAATTAGCCGAATGTGCAAAGATTGCTGAAGACTGGGGCTATGATGAAGTCAACTTAAATGTAGGCTGTCCTAGCGACCGAGTCCAATCTGGCCAATTTGGCCTATGCTTAATGGCCAAGCCAGAGCTAGTTGCTTCCTGTGTTAAGGCAATGAAAGACAAAACAAAGCTGCCCATTACGGTTAAAACTCGCATTGGCTATGACCATAATGACAGCTATCAAGAGCTGCTGCACTTTATTCAAGTTTTAGCCGATAGCGCAGTGGACGCTATCATTGTTCACGCTAGAAAAGGCTGGCTTAAGGGTTTAAGCCCCAAAGAAAACCGGGAAATACCCCCATTACTATATGAAACGGTTTATAAACTTAAACAAGATTTCCCAAACCTGAGCATCGGAATTAATGGCGGCATTCAGGATTTGCTAGAGGCAAAATCCCATTTAGAACATGTAGACCATGCTATGATCGGCAGAACCGCTTATCATAACCCCTATATATTGGCTGAGATTGATCAATCCTTGCATGGCTGTTTAGAACCTATCAAAAGCCGCCAAGAGATAGTTCAAGCCATGCTGCCCTATATGGAAGCTCAATTAGAACAAGGCATAGCCTTAAAATCTATTACCCGGCATATTTTAGGACTGTTCCATGGCGAGCCTAACGCCAAAATATGGCGAAGGATGTTAAGCGACCCAAGCTATTTTAAAGCTTATCAACATACAGATTTAATTAAAGCCGCGCTTAACGCAGTGTTGGATTCGCCGCTTTAAAGACTTTACGTGCCTTCCAGCGCCCTCGAATATAGCCAATCACTAAACCTAACACGCCTCCGACCACAAAAAAACCTGCCAAGGCCAAAGCCAAACTGGCTTTAAACTGAAAGATATAAAGATTAAGCTGGACACTCTCTGGATTTAGCAAAGCAAAACCCACTCCGAATAAAAATAAAACGATACCGATTAGCAGCCAAAACCATTTCACCTTTGCGTTCTCCTAAAAATAAAATCACGTTGCACAAAGAAATTAAGTAAAAACATAATCATTTCTGAAATTAACTTGGCCAGCACCACATGCATATTAAACAAAGTGATCAGCCCAATAATCATAGTGTAGGCTAGCACAGTTGAACTAACCGCCAGTAAAACATATTTTGGCAAAGTCTTGCTATGGCTGCCTTTTGAGTGGAAAGCATAGCGTTTAACGTTAAAGTAGTTAAAGGCAGTGGAAATCAACCTGCTAGTGATCAAGCAGCCCATTACACTTTTAACGACCAAGTAATACATGGAAATAAATACCGTGTAGTCCAAAATTGCACTTAATATGGCAATAATCGAAAACCTAAACAATACAAAGTAGATACGAAATGAATCGCGTACCGGACGAAAATGCGAAGATTTATTATTGTTAATATAAACGGTCACAATCGGGCATTCTAAAATGCCCCAGCCCTGTCTATGGGCGGTTACCAACATATCCAATTCAAACTCATAGCCATTTGCCACAATCTTCAATAAGCTGGGGACCAAATCCATCGGGATAGCCCTAAGGCCAGACTGAGTGTCGTTCATCTTAATGCCAGTTAGGGCCCTAAAACTGTATCGGGTAAAAATATTACCGAACTTACTTCTAAACGGAACATTACTTCCAAAATTGCGGGCGCCTACTATTAAATGATCAGGAGAGTGAAGCAAAGCTTTACTTACAGCCAAAGCATCATCAATTAAATGCTGTCCATCTGCATCGATGGTCACAATCCCAGCTGCTGTTGGAAAATGGCAAGCAATATAATTAAGGCCGTTTTTTAAAGCTGCCCCTTTGCCAAGGTTGACTGCATGCTCAAGCAGAATCACCCCCGGTATATCTTTAAGCTGAGCAAAAACCGCTCTATATTCTGCATAGCTGCCGTCGTTAACAATAACCATCTGGGAAATCTGTGAACTTAACTCTCGAACATAGGGAACAAGCTCATCAGAAGGGTTAAAAGCCGGGATAAGCGCAACAATATTCACAGTAGCCAAGCCGCCTTGCAAAATTATACTCGCTTGACTATAGCCATTTTATGCCAACACAGCAAGTACAACTAGATTTTTACCGAAAAATGGCCTGAAAAACCTATCAAAAAAACAACTGATTGGAAATATATACTGATCATAAAAGCAAAGCTGTTTAAGCGAAATATCCCCTGACTTATTAGCAAATAACTTAAAAGCTAAGGCCGCAAAAAAGCCTAAAGAATCAACAAAACCTATCGATTTAACCTCAAATCCTGCTGTTTTGAGCAAGCTTTTTAATCCTTTTTTAGAATATCGTCGATAGTGCCCTACTTTTTTGTCCATTGCTGTATAAAGACAATTAAAAGCAGGTACATAAATAAACAACGTCCCATCTGGCTTTAACTTTTTATGCATCAACTGCAAAGTAGCAAGATCATCTTTTATATGTTCAAGCACATTGCTGGAATAAATAAGAGACTGCGAGCCATCCGTCACTTCATCTAAAGACCCCAGCACAGAGTAGCCGTCTTGTCTTAGTTGCGCGGCCAGTTCAGGATCAATTTCAATGCAAACCAGTTCTTTGCTTTCTGCTTTAATCATTTTGGCAAGGCTGCCCATGCCGGCCCCAAAATCTGTTACCTGAGAAAAATCAGGCTTAGTGGCTTTAAGCAGATCAACAATATGCTGATTATAATGAGCCATCGCGTCCATCAGCAATAGCTCATCCTTACCCGAATAGAGCTTTTGGCCCATATTATTTCCTTAGCAATGCTGCTTGCTGTAAATAGGCAATTAACTTGGCTTCTTTGCGCCCTGTGGTGACCGTATCCAAAATTAGGCCACAACCTAAACTGAAAAAAGCCAGCAGCATTAAGCTTGCAGACAATACGGCTGTTGGCAGGCGCGGCACCAATCCTGTTGCTAAATAGGTTAACAACACCGGCCAAGCCAAACCTAAAGAAATCAGCATCAACAAAGCGGCGATGATCCCGAAAAACTGCACGGGTTTTTCACGTTTAATTAAAGCAATGATCATCCATAAAATCTTAAAGCCATCTTTAAAAGTTGATAACTTGCTCAGTGATCCCATCGGCCTTGCCTGATAAGCTGTATCCACTTCAGAAAAAGGCAGCCTAATTTCCAAAGCATGCACGTTTAGCTCGGTTTCTATTTCAAAGCCTTTAGACAAAACGGGGAAAGATTTAACAAATCGCCTTGAAAATACCCGATATCCAGACAGCATATCTTTAAGCTGCCTTCCAAACATCAAGCCCACTATTTTGCTTAATAGTCTATTGCCAAACTGATGGCCTTTTCGATAGGCGTTGCCTTGGTCAATTCTCGCTGCACTTACCATATCTAATTGATTATTGATTAAAGCTTCAATCAATATTGGTGCGCTTTTAGCATCATAGGTATTATCTCCATCCACCAACACATAGATATCAGCGTTAATATCAGCAAACATTCTTTTAACCACGCTGCCCTTGCCCTGCAATGTTTCTAAGGCCACTATAGCCCCGGCTTCTTTTGCAAACAAGGCTGTCTTGTCATTTGAGTTATTGTCATAAACATAAATCATGGCTTCAGGCAGATGTTTTTTAAAGTCTCGGACAACTTGCCCAATAGTAGCCTCTTCATTATAACAAGGGATTAACACCGCGATTTTCAAATTATGCATATTGGCTCACTTTAGCTTTAGTTTAGTCATTGGGCATAAATATAGGCTTGATTTCCATCCAAAATTACTGCTAAGGGTCTGGCAGTCTTTTGCAATGTGATAATGATAGTATTGAGCCGCTTGCTCTGCAGGAACTTCTGAATCATTTTCGGCCAAAATATAAATAGGGCCCTGGTGCTGGGCAATAGAGTTTTTAGCAAAAGTATTACTGCCTAAAATTGCTTCAGCTGAATAACTATTGTCATAAACAAATACCAAACTTACCCATTCTATCTGTCGAGGGAAATAAGCCGCTACAAAGGATTGGCTGGAGGAGCTCATTAATACCATGGAGTTATTAGGAATGGGCTTTACGCCACTTAGTTCAATAAACTGCTTTCCAAAATCTTGGCGAAGGAAATTGGTATAGTGCGTGCTTAATAGAATGACAAGTAGGATTAAGCCAAGCGCCTCATTTTTAAAGGCAAAATCTGGAACAACTTCATCATAAAGTAATACGGTACACAGCCCTGACAGCAATAAAAGCGGGATGGCATAGCGAAAAATACCAAATTGAAATGCCCATAGAAAATAAGCCAGTAAAAACAAAGCCATCCAAAATATCAATACAGAATTAGCAAAAGTCTTATGCTGTACTTTTAAAACAAAATAGCGCAAAAAAGCCACTGCAGTTAAGCTAAAAACTATAGCTAAGCGCCAATCTTTAATCGGAGGGTAGTTGGTTTCCACCACCAGGTTATTTAAATGCATAAGCCTAAATGGAAGCACTAATGCCCCTATCAGCCCTCCCACATCAAAACGTTTATCTTTATAGCTGAAATCTGGCATAAAGGGAGAATGAAACAGCTTATTGTACAAAGGAAAAAATGGACTTCCATAATGCTGTTGTAGCCCCCACATCCACCAGCCATTTACCAGCAAAAATCCTAATAAGCCTGCTAAAATAATCATGCCAGCAAACAAAATACGCCGTCTATTGGACTGGAAATAGAATAAGCCAGCCAAAGCTAAAGCGGGCCAATAAACAGCAGAAGTGAGCTTAAGGCCTGTGGCCAATCCCATTAAAATTCCGGCAATAATGGCATTGCTCTTAAAGCGCTTATCTTCTATAGCCAACAAAGACTTTGCCGCAAAATAAAAAGCAGCCATCACAAAAGCCGCAGCTTGGGCATCGTTCATCATAGAGCCCACTTGAGTAATACAGGTTACCCCTGTCATTCCTATTAATAGGACTGCACAGATATAGAACAAACGCTTTTCTGGTGCATAAGCTTTAAATATTAAAGCTGAAATTTTATATAAAAAGAAAGTGGCAATCGCTGAAAAAGCTGATTCAATTGCTGCAATCACAATGGGTTTTTTAAATACTAGGATAACAAGGTAATTAAAAGCATCTAATAAAGGATTAAAATAATTTTGCAGCATTCCCGGAAACAGGTTTTGATAGCTCAGATAGCCATGAGCAAAAGCATAACCATTATAGTAATGGTAGTTAAGGATGTCCCCATTGACATCCTGCCCTAAAGCCATCCCAATATAAGCATATAAAATCAAGAAAAAAACCAATATCGACAGGTCTTTTTTCATAGGTTTTGCTCAATTTCATACAGAGTAAAATTAGGCAGCTCAATTACCGCTTTAATGACATGCTGTTGCTCAAGCTGCTTAAAGTAATGCAAATAAGCTGCGGAGCTCAGCCCGCCTTCAGTGGCCACTAAAATGTACTTGGCAGGATAATTTGCCAATATGCCTGGCAATTCCTTAGGATTAACCATCCAAGAAGATTGATAAGGATTGGCCTCAACATTAACAGGCCGATAAGGCTGGTAGTATTGTGATAAGCCGGGAATATGCCCTAAATAGTCCCAGGAAGTTATAATCTTACCTTTCAAGCCATGTTCAGCCTTATAGCGAAATAGCATTTGATTTAAAGATCCATCTCCCAATAGCTCTTGCTGGTTAGTTTGGGCCTGAATTAACGCAGGATCAGAACACTGTGGAATTAAGCTTGTTATAAAGACGACTGAAAGCAGGCCCAAAACAATATGTAAAGGCTTAGCATCTAGCAAGCATAGACAAGCCTTCAACTTGTCCAACAGCCTTTTGAAAGTCCCCTTCACATAAAACTTTTCACAAGCTAAGCCAGCCAATAAGCCCAAAAAAGGCGATATTAAAGTGAAGTTTCTTAATGCATAAGAATAAAAAGCAATCCAAATCAGACTAAAGGGCACAATAAACAAAGCCAAAATTCGCCAAGGGCTCCGATATAAACAAGCATAGGTCAAAGCAAGGGCCAACAGCAGCCAAAAAATAATACCTGCTTCAAATACTCCAAACCCTATTCTTATGCCCCAGTCAAAGCCCAGAACCTGATAAATATTGCTTGTGACAAAGCCTACCTCCGAACTAGCCAAGCCATGGTCAATTTGGTATTGAATATAGATGTACCAAGGCAAACTAATCAACATAGCCAAAGCCCAAGACCAAAAAATCGGCAACAGTTTTTTTAGACTGCCGTCTTGCTGTTTTAACGCCAGCACATAACAAAGTACCGGATACCAAACTAAGATATAAAGCCCAGCTTGTTTGGTGACAGCTGATGCCGCACATGCCAAGCTTGAAAAAGCAATATAGCGTAAAGGTTGCTGACTTCTTCCTGCCAAGAACAATAAACTAATGCTCAAAAAGCCAAAAAAACACATAGGCACGTCTACCCAGCCCTGGCCAAAACTTTCCGCAAAACGCGAAAGCAAATAAGTGGTAAAAACAATTGCTAATAGATAGCCACTACGCCGAGTTTCTATCGCTAGATCCAATAAAACCAGCAGCAGCATAATTGGGAATAAAGGCATGACAGCTTTTGCGAAAAATTCTAGATTCACAGCATTGCTTGCTACTTCAGTCATCACATAAGTGATCGACCAGTTAGCTGGAATAAGTTGCGGATAATGCCAAGTATATTGAGGCAAATGACCGCTGGCCCACTGTTCTGCCCATACATTGTATGACATCACAGGGTCCCAAGCAGTAAAAATCTCTCCTAGCTCTTGAAAAAATAAGTTTATAAAAAACACAATGATAAAAATGGCAGCAAATAATAAGCTCAGGCGAATAAAGCGCTCAATAGCAGTCCCTTGCTCTAAACTTTGCCAAAACTTTTGGCACAATTTAATCTGCATACGCCAAGAATCCCAGCTGGATTGATTGGGCCACATTAACTTTAGGAAAGCAATGGCCTCAACTCCTACAACCGCCCATACCACAAAAGAATTATAAATATGCAAAATACTGAGCAAAGCGACCAGTATATAGTTGCACAGAAAGCTCAAAGCAAAACTTAACAGAAAGCCCCGCAGAACCGGTACTGAAATACGAAAAGCCCTTAGCAGCAAATAGCCTGGAATAAAAAGCATTTGCAAAATAGCGATAAAGCCCAATAAAACTATAATTTGTTGCACATCATGCTCCTACTGCAATGGGCTGATAATTTTGTACAGAATAAAATGGCTGCTTTGCCCAACTATGCTTAGCTTGCCCAATTGCTGCATTTTAGCAAGATACTGGCGAAATGACGCTGAAGATAATTGCTGATCTTTGTCCACTAAAATATACCTCACATCAGGATAAGCTTTTAAAGCCATAAGAAACAAAGCTGTGTCTTGCATCACGGCCGGTAACATATTGGGACCATAAAATTGAGGGCCGATAGTTTGCACATAAGGACTTAAAGCCGGTAAATTATCTGACAAAAAAGGCCAGTCGGTCAAAATTTTGCCAGTGAAACCTTGGCTTTGCATTGTGTGATACAACATCTGATTAAGCTCGGGGTCTCCCAGATTTTTCTTTTGAGCCATTTGATAAGCATTGAGGTCCTGTGCGTTAAAACCATTTTGCCAACCTATAAGCAGTAGGCTTAATAAAGCAAGCAGCAGCCATTCTAAATAGCTCACGCTTAAAAATAGTTTTTTAAGATAAAGCAAAAATACCTGAACTTTTGCTACTTGAATAAATTGATATATCCCCTCAGCTGCCATCACGCCAATAAATGGCAAAGCAAGACTTAAGTTTCTATTGTCATAGCTAAAGTAAAACAGCCAGATGACTAATAATGGAATAGCAATGCCTATAAAGCTCCAGCGCCAAGCACTTTTTCGCCAAACAGACAGGCAGGCAATAGCAAAACAGGCCCAAAAAAATAATCCAGTTAGCCGCCAGATTAACTGCAAGCGCTCGCCAATCGATGCCTGCTCGTAAATTCCATGAGTTAGATAACTCCACTCTAGGGCCTGCTGTGAAAGTTTAAAGTATGCAAAAAGATACCAAGGCAAGACTATAGCCAATATAATTAAGACTTGTGCTGATAAGATTAAGCTAATTTTAACTTTTGAAAATTGGTAGGACCTTAACAACATGCAATAGCTGAGCAAGGGATAAAGCAATGTCAGCCACAAACCTGCTTGTTTGGTCACCGCTGCTCCCGCACAAAGAAAAGCCCCCCATAGTAATGACCTATACTGAAAAGAAGCCCCGGGGACGGGATTGAGCAGCATTACCGCGGCAAAGCCCATTGCTGCAACCGGAATATCCGCATAACCCAGTCCAAAATAGGCATACAGCAGATCTATCATAAGTAGACCCGTCACTATCAAAGCCAAACCAAATGCACCGCTTTTTGTTGCAAGCATTTTGTTCCAAAGCATTAACAACATAAAAAATGGAAATAAGCCCATGATAGCGCTAGGGAAAAACTCTAAAGGCAGTCTGCCATTTAAATTGCCGATCAGCGTATAAGTTAAAGACCAATTACAAGATAACAGCTGAGGATAGTCCCAAGTTTGGCTCGGAAATCGATTATAAGACCATTCAACAGCCCATGGGTTATAAGAAACAGCCGGGTCCCAGCGGCCAAAAATCTGCCCCTGACTCGTTAGGATTACCAAGGCATAAACCAATAAGATCACTAAGCTTAAGCTTGCTATCCATTTATTCATGCTATTGTGTTGCCAAAACGCCTTAAATTGCTTGCAATGAAAGCTCCAAGCAGGCCGTTTAGTTAAATCCGACCAGCTTATGAGGCAAGCCCATACCACCTCAATACCCACAATGCTGCGTATTACCGTGCTGTTATAACTATGCAGGCTAGTTAATATATAAACCAATAAATAATTAGCCACTAAACTGGTAAAAAAATAAGCCGCCCATCTTGAAGGCAAAAAAGACTCTAGCTTAAAGCCCCTACAGATTAAAAATCCAGGCAAAAATGCCATTTGAATAATAGAGCTTATTCCTAAAAACCAAGTCAGCTGATTGAGCATATTAAGTCCATAACAAATCTCATGCATAAACTATAGCTTTAGTTGCCAATAAGTGATAGCCATTCCAAATTAAATCACATATATTTTTCGGCGGAATTATGTTATAAACTAACCTTTTAAGAGATATGTTTAAGCCAAGCATTAATTGAGCAAAAAGAGGCTGCCGCTATGGTAAATTTAAATTATACAGGGAAAATTAAACCTGTTTTTAAGTGCGACGAAAAATTCAAGCCCTTGTTAAAGCAAAGCTCTTGTTTGCTGACGATTAGTGTTGGCCAAGAAGTTCACGAGGGAGAAAAGTTTTTAACGACTATCGATCTTGTAAATACGAATTTTAAACATTGCACCATTTTAGTCGATGACAGCCTTCAGCGACATACTATGCAGATTAATCGTCCCCCATCATCCGATGGCTTTCATCATCAATCAGTATTAGAGGGGGATTCTTGGCTTAAAAGAAATAAAAATGTTTACTCACAACTCAATATTCCTTATACCAT
>JARDZR010000112.1 GCA_029240715.1 Gammaproteobacteria bacterium | reverse complement strand
CTGTTTTACTTCCAGTGATTCATTGCAGGTTTTTCCCTCGGCCAATGCCAATTTTTACGGCTCAGGTGCTTTGCAGTTATATAGCGTTTTAGAGCCTATAAGCAATAATACTGAGTGTCAGCTTAATTTTCCTAAGCAATTTATTCAACCCCTATCTGTCAATGGCTCAAGAAATAGGTTTGAGTTAGCTAGTGATGAATTCTTGGCTAATTTTGCTAAAGAGATTAGCCTGAATTGCAGTGGAAACCCTGCAAAAATTCAGTTTAGTGCTCAGGCTCAAAACTCGAAACTAGAGACTTCCTCTATGCTAAGCAGCACTGTACAGTTTGCCAAAAATTGCACCAGTTTTTTCAAAGCCTCAGCCAAAATCAGGCTTTACCGTTAAAAAAGCGGCTATTGCAGCTGTAGGTGCTATCCTCGCGATGGCAGCAGGCTATGTCGGATCAGTGATTGATAACAAAACCCGTAAAAGCCCTATGCAAACTTCTGCTGAAGCTGATTATGGCATAAGCGGGATGATGGATAATGGCACTCATTTTTGCGGTGTAATGCCTATTATGCCGGTTCCTTATGTTTGGGGACTTCATAGAGCAGCTAATGCCACCTGGGAGGTTAAAACCAATGCCAGTATAGACAACCCTCTGCAATGTGAATTTAATGTCGACACTTGGAAGCCTCTCCCAATTAATGCCACTTATGATGGATCAATCAGCTGGGAAGTTCGTAACCCAACCGAACATCGTGATCTAGGAAGAAAAGCCATGATTAACTGTACAGGAAGCCAAGATGCCTTTTTATTTCTCAATGCGACCTATGAGTCAGAAGGCAAAAGAGTGGAACAAAATACCACAGTTCAATACAACCCTGCTGCTTGTCATTAAATAGAAGCCGCCTGGTGCGGCTTTTTATTTCCAAAACTTAAGCTACGTTTTTAGTTTTTTTCTTTAAATGCACCAGCAGTAAAGAAATCGCAGCTGGTGTAATGCCTGGAATTCTTGAGGCCTGGCCAATAGTAGCGGGTTTCACATTGCTGAGTTTTTGCTTTACTTCATGGGAAAGGCCCGAAACATTTTGATAGTCAAAAGCTTCAGGCAATTTGGTTTCTTCATGGCGGCGCTGGCGCTCAATTTCATCCTGCTGACGGTCAATATACCCTGCATATTTAGCTTGGATTTCAACCTGTTCGCTTACCTGCGGATGGTCCACTCCAGGCCCAATTCCCTCAACATTCATTAATATTTCATAAGTATATTCAGGGCGTTTAAGTAGCTCTGCGGCACTATACTCTCTTAAAAACTCATTAGCGCTAAGCGGACTCAATTGCTCTGCCATGGCGGTTCCAGGTCTTATCCAAATGGATTTTAACCTTTGCTGTTCTTTGGCAATTTCCTCAAGCTTGTTTTCAAAAGCGCGCCATCTTATGTCATCGACCAAACCTAGCTCATGACCAATTGCCGTTAAGCGCATATCCGCATTGTCTTCTCTTAAAGATAATCGGTATTCAGCACGGCTGGTAAACATGCGATAAGGCTCAGAGGTCCCTCTGCTAATCAAATCATCTACCAATACCCCAATATAAGCCTGATCTCTTGTTGGATACCAGCCTTCTTTTTCATGGGATTGAAGCGCGGCATTGGCTCCAGCTAGCAAACCTTGGGCTGCAGCTTCTTCATAGCCTGTTGTACCGTTAATTTGGCCTGCAAAAAACAACCCCTTAATGATTTTGGTTTCCAAAGTAGGTTTTAAATCTCTTGGGTCAAAAAAGTCATATTCAATGGCATAGCCGGGTCTTGTGATATGCGCATTTTCAAAGCCTTTCATAGAGCGGACTATTTCAAGCTGCACATCAAAGGGCAGGCTGGTTGAAATACCGTTTGGATAAAGCTCGGTGGTATTAAGCCCTTCTGGCTCAATAAAAATTTGGTGGGCTTTCTTTTCAGCAAATCGGACTACTTTGTCTTCAATAGAAGGACAGTACCTTGGGCCAATTCCTTCAATTACTCCGGCATACATAGGAGATTGATGGAGATTATTCCTAATCACTTCATGGGTTCTTTCATTGGTATGCGTGATATAGCAGGGAACTTGAATAGGGTGTTGTTCTTTATTTCCCAAAAAGGAAAATACTGGGGTAGGATTGTCTCCAGGCTGTTGCTCCAATACGGAGAAATTGACCGTGCGGCCATCAATCCTTGGTGGCGTGCCGGTTTTAAGTCTGCCTACTCTAAAGGGAAGCTCTCTTAATCTTTCAGCTAATGCAATGGCTGGAGGATCTCCGGCTCGACCGCCTGCATAATGGCTCATGCCGATATGGATTTTGCCGGCTAGAAAGGTGCCTGTGGTCAATACTACCGTTTTTCCATAAAACTTTAGGCCCATTTGGGTCACTACGCCTTTCACTTGATCGTTTTCAGTAATCAAATCGTTAACAGGCTGTTGGAATATCGTGAGATTAGCTTGATGCTCTAAATGATTTCTAATAAATTGTTTATACAAAGCCCTATCCGCTTGGGCACGAGTAGCGCGGACCGCAGGGCCTTTGCTGGCATTTAAGATCCGAAACTGGATTCCGGCTGCATCAGCAGCTTGTGCCATTATTCCGCCCATGGCATCAATCTCTTTGACCAAATGCCCTTTACCAATTCCGCCAATTGCAGGATTACAAGACATTTGCCCCAAGGTATCCACATTATGGGTCAGCAATAGGGTAGACGAGCCCATCCTGGAAGAAGCTAAAGCAGCTTCAGTTCCGGCATGACCGCCGCCTATAACGATAACGTCATAATGTTTTTGATAGTCCACAGTATTCACCTTAAATGAAGGGATGAAATCATAGCGTTTTTTTGGAAGAAAATCCAGCCCAACACTAGCATAATCCTGATGCTGGCTAAGTGATTTAAGCTATTTTCCAATACAAAAACTGGAGAAAATCCTGCCTAATAGGTCATCGGAGTGAAACTCACCGGTGATTTCGGATAAAGCATTCTGCGCTTGTCTTAAGTCCTCGGCAAATAGCTCTCCAGCTTTATGCTGTTTTAGCTGAGCTAAACCTGTTTGAATAAAGCTCTCGGCCTTTTCAATCGCATCAAGATGTCTACGTCTGGCAATAAAAGTGCCTTCATTGGTCGAATCAAAGCCGACACATTGTAGTAAATGCGATTTTAATAAATCGATACCTTCCCCGGTTTTAGCAGAAAGATAGATAGCTAAGTGATGTTCGAATGTTTCGATTTTTGAATTTAAGCCCGCTGAGTCAATTTTATTAAAAACAATGTCCACAGGTATGGCTTGTGGCAGATCGTTGAGATACTGGGCTAATAGGGCTTTTAAATCCTGCTTTTGCTTCACATCGACCACCAATAAAATCCTGTCAGCTTCTAACAGGGCTTTTTTAGCGCGTTTAATCCCTTCCATTTCAACAACATCCTGTGTGTCGCGCAGGCCTGCTGTGTCAATAATGTGCAGAGGCACTCCGTCTAGATGGATAGCTTCTTTTAGAATATCTCGAGTGGTTCCAGCAATATCAGTCACAATAGCGGCTTCTCTTTGCGCCAGCGCATTTAATAAACTGGATTTACCGGCATTAGGCCTTCCGGCAATCACCAAAGTAATCCCTTCTCGCAAAATGCTACCTTGCTTGGCTTGTATCGATAATTCTTGAATACTCAAAAGCAGTTTTTCGGCATCTTCCACTATCTTAGTATCAGCCAAAAAGTCGATTTCCTCTTCTGGAAAATCAATGGCGGCTTCTACATACATTCTGAGATAAATTAAGCTTTCAACAAGTTTATTAACTTTATTAGAAAATTCACCCTGCAATGATCTTATGGCTGAACGGGCAGCTTGTTCAGAACTGGCGTTAATTAAATCGGCAATGGCTTCAGCTTGGGCTAAATCTAGCTTGTCATTCAAAAAAGCCCTTTCTGAAAATTCGCCAGGTCTGGCTAATCTTGCGCCTAACTGCAGGGCCCTTTTAATCATTAAATCTAATAGCAA
>JARDZR010000018.1 GCA_029240715.1 Gammaproteobacteria bacterium | reverse complement strand
ACAAAGTTGGCTACGGTAAGAGGGGTTATGTCATCATGTAATTTAAGATGAATAACGCCTTTGTTGGTTTGAATTTTTGCAGTTAATTGACTCATTGCTGTCCTCGATGGATTAGGGTTTAGTATAAGCTTCTTTGGGTTCTTTAATTAAGCGGGCATAGAGTTTAGGCAATAAAAACTCTGCCCAGTACACAGACAACATGCCCACATAAACGCCTAGCAGAACATCGCTAGGAAAATGTTCAAGTGAAACAATTCTGGCTAGGGCCACCATCACAGTGATGCCAATAAAAACATAACGCAGCCAAGCTTTAGGGATCATAAGATAGAGTGAATAGAGCCCGGCAACAGTTAAAGTGGTATGGCCCGATGGGGTAGAATGCTCTACATCATCCAGGCTAAAGAAATGAAAACCATAGCTAATGATAATGCTCAAGGCAAATAAAAGGATCACATGGCTTACGTGATTTCTTCTCCAGTAAGTTTGCATTGCGCCGATAATCAAAGCGAGAATGCCTAAAATAAGCCAATGCCCTGGATCAAAAATCATGCTGATTATATTGGCTATGTACCACGCTATAGTATCTGGGAAAATGTCATTAGCTAATCGGGCAAAAGGAATGTCCAAAAAGGCAAAAAACACCGTATAAACCACCAATAATGGGAAAAAGGTTTTGGCGGTAAATTTAAGAATGCTGTCTACATTTCTAAAGCGCACGAGATTCCTCACAAGCTAATTTATTGTTACTTAGTTTATGGTATATTCTGTGAAAAGTAAAAGCAGTAAAGGTATGGCTATGACTGAATTAGTTGAAGTCCCGGTAAATGGTAAAGTGCAGATGGAGGCAAGCTGGAAGGCTTTGCTGTTAGAAGAATTTGAAAAGCCCTATATGAAGAGCTTGCGAGAATTTTTGCGGCAGGAAAAGCAAGCGGGCAAAACGATCTACCCTAAAGGAGCGGAAATTTTTAGTGCTCTTAACTTTACCCCTTTTGATCAGGTAAAGGTTGTGATTATTGGGCAAGACCCCTATCATGGGCCAAATCAGGCCCATGGCTTATGTTTTTCAGTTAAGCCTGGAATCGCATTGCCGCCTTCTTTAAAAAATATTTATAAAGAAATTAACGAAGAGCTGGGTATACCGCCTGCTCAGCACGGTTGTTTAATTGATTGGGCTAAGCAAGGGGTGCTGTTGCTGAATGCGGTTATGACCGTAGAAAGTGGCAAACCTGCTTCCCATCAAGGAAAGGGCTGGGAACAGTTTACTGATAAAATAATTGAACTGATTAATGAAAAGCACCGCCATGTGGTGTTTTTATTGTGGGGGAGTTATGCACAGAATAAGGGGGCGATTATTGATACTGATAAACATTTAGTATTGCAATCTGCCCATCCTTCTCCTTTTTCAGTGCACCGCGGCTTTTTTGGCAATGGACATTTTAAAAAGACCAATGAGTATCTACAGTTGCATGGTCATGCGCCCATCAACTGGCAATTAGGTCCTCCCCCTGTTTTTAATTAATGACCAAAATTGACTTCGTAAAGATAAGTAAAGATGCATAATTATCAAGATTTAGTTCAGGTTTTTAATGCCTTGTTTCAGGAAGCCGAGCAGACCGTTTTAGTCAAAGGAGAGGCCGAGCCTTTATATTTACCAAGCTCTCCTGAAAGCCCTTATGCCCAGGTGATATTTGCCCATGGTTTTTATCAAAGTGCTTTACATGAAATTGCCCATTGGTGCTTAGCTGGGAAACAAAGGCGTGAGCTTATTGATTATGGTTATTGGTATCAGCCTGATGGCAGAAGTGCTGAGCAGCAGAAAATCTTTGAGTCGGTAGAAATTAAGCCTCAGGCCATGGAATGGATATTTTCTATTGCCGCCGGTTCAAGATTTTATGTCAGTGCTGATAATCTATCGGGTGAAATGACTCAGCCTGAGCATTTTAAGTTGGCTGTTTATCAGCAGGCTGAGCATTATTTAGAGTATGGCCTTCCTGTAAGAGCTGAGCAGTTTTTGCAGGCTTTATTAAAGCATTACGGCAAAAAATCAGTTAAAATTTCCGAGCTAGTTGTGGAGGAAATTTAAGGAGAAAGAAATGGCAAAGGATAGCCGTGATTTGATCTGCTTTACCGTGGTGAGTTTGTGTCTTTTAAGTGGTCTTAGCACTAGATTAAGTCAGCAAGCACAAGAAATTCAGGACAGAGAAAGGCTTGCGCAAGAAGCTCAGGACAGAGAGAGGCTTGAACTAGAAAAAAGGTTTGAGCGGGTAAAAAAGCTAAGGGCTATGCTAGGGAGTCCTATGCTGGGTTACAATATCTGTGAACCAGCACAATGGCAACAAGAGCTTTTGGCACTCATCGTTGCTGAGACCAAAATCTGTGAGGCATTTAGGAAAGGGCTGCAGCAGTCCGGCTCTCCCGTAAATAAACTTAATGATGATGTGGTAGGGGTTGTGGCTGAGTTTATTATGCCATAAAAATTGTATTTGAAATAGGCTTGTGCTATATTTAGTTAGCATGCTAACTATTAGTGGGCTAATTATATGGCAAAGCTACTTGATCTGTTTCCGGCGGTCCTTTATGAGACCGCTTTTACTTGGCGTAACCAATTAGATAAGCGCCTAAAGCCATTGGGTTTAAGCCAAGCTAAATGGCGAACTTTATTACATTTGTCCCAAGCTAAAACTCCATTAACTCAGACTGAATTAGCTTCTCGAATGGGAATTGAAGGGCCAACTTTGGCCAGGCTGCTAGATAGACTGGCCAAGGCCGGCTGGATTGAACGTCAAGATGTTCCTCATGACCGCAGAAGCAAAACCGTGCATTTAAGCAGCAAGTCTGAAGAAACCCTCGCCCAAATATATGCTGTTGCCAATCAACTTAGAGATGAACTTTTGGCGGTCGTGCCAGAAGCAGAGCTAAGACAGTGTATGGAAGTTTTGCAAAAGATTAAGCTTAAGGCAGAAAAACTATGAAACTACACATTACAAATTCATTGCATAAAGTTAAAAATTCAAAGTCTTTGCAAAGAATAATTTTATTCACTTTGGTTGCTATCGTTTTGTCTTCCTGGCTTGGATATTGGGTTTATTCAAAGCGCTATGTCAGTACAGATGATGCCTATGTCAATGCCAATCAAATTCAAGTCGCGGCCCAGGTAAGCGGAGAAGTGACTAAACTATATGTTGCTAATAATCAGTTTGTTAAACAAGGTCAATTGCTGTTTGAACTGGACCCGTCCTCTTTCCAGGCCGCATTAGAAAAAGCTCAGGCCCAACTTGCTATTGATCAGGCCAAGCTTATTGATACCCAGTTATCAACAGCAAGAACTTTAAGCTTAGTTAAGCAAAAACTGCTATCAGAGCAGCAGGGAGATGATGCCAAGGCTCAGCTGGCAAGTGCCGAAGCCATGGTTAAGTTAGATGAAGCCAGTTTAGACCAGGCCCAGCTTAATCTTGGTTATACCCAGGTTTTGGCCAGCAGCAGCGGCTGGGTTAGCAATATGACTTTACAGCAAGGCAGTATCGTGAATGCCAATCAAGCTTTGTTTACACTGATCAGTAATGACCTGTTTTGGGTAGATGCTAACTATGAAGAAACCGACTTGCAAAATATTAGGCCGGGGCAGCCTGCTGAGATAAAGCTGGATATGTATCCTAATCATGTGTTTAAAGGAGTGGTTAACAGCATTAGTGGTGGAAGCGGGGCGGCATTTTCTTTATTACCTCCTGAAAATGCCACCGGGAACTGGGTCAAAATAACGCAAAGAGTGCCGGTTAAAGTCGTTATCATCAACCCGGACCCTGATTACCCATTGCATATTGGCACAACTGCCACAGTGACCATTGATACCCATGGTTCAAAATAGGCTTGGTATGAGCAGAAAATATGAACTATCAGAATATTAGCAACAATGAGCGCCTGCTTATCGTTATAGCTATTATGTCAGCCACCATTATGCAGGTATTAGATACCACCATTGTTACATTGCCTCTATTTTATGCGGAGCCGCTCAAAATTTAGCACAGATGGTGATATTTAGACTATTGCAAGGAGCCTTCGGTGCTGGCCTGGTGCCTTTGTCGCAGGCCATTATTACTGATATTTATCCCCCGGAAGAAAGGGGTAAGGCTATGGCTTTATGGGGAGCCGGAGTGATGATAGGTCCGATTTTAGGCCCCACTTTGGGAGGCTATTTGACCGATATTGCTAATTGGCGATGGACTTTTTATGTCAATGTGCCCATTGGTATTTTAACGGCATTGTTAGCCTGGCAAGTTGTTCCAGATACGGCTAAGAAAATTCGAGGCATAAACTGGACTGGGCTCATTTTAATTTCATTGACTATTGCCAGTACCCAGTATGTATTGGACCGAGGTAACCAGGAGAACTGGTTTGATGGGTTGAGCATTCAATTAGCAAGCATTATCGGTGTGCTTAGTTTTATCGGCTTTCTACAGAAACATCAAAATGATGTGTTTGATATCGGCATCTTTAAAGACCGCAACTTTACCGTTGCCAGTAGTTTATTGGCGGTATTTGGCTTAGGACTTTACGGTACCATGGTCATTCAGCCTTTAATGCTGGAAAATTTATTGAACTATCCCGTTTTAACTACAGGTTTGAGCATGGTGCCTCGTGGCCTTAGCAGTATGATCAGTATGATGATGGTAGGAAAGATTATTCATCGCACTGACCCTCGCGTATTAATTGTCATAGGCATTTTACTGGCTGCTTTTGGCACTTATGTTGGGACCTATTATTCACTTAATATTGATTTGTGGTGGATAATTTGGCCATTGATTTTTCAAGGGTTTGGTTTGGGCATGGTGTTTGTTCCTTTGGCAGCGGTGGCTTTTTCGACTTTGCCACCAAGCTCAAGAGCAGAGGCTGCGGGTATGTATAGTTTGCTCAGGACGATGGGATCTTCCATTGGGATTGCTGTTACCATTACTTTATGGACAAGGCATTCTCAGATAGCTTGGAACGAGATTGGCAGCCATATTCAGATTTATAATTCGGCAACCAGGGACTATTTGTCTGCATTGCATTTACAAGCCACTAGTCCGCAGGGGGCTGCAGTGCTGGGGCAAATGTTAGGGCAGCAAGCAGGAATGATGTCATTTGTCAGTGTGTTTTCATTCATTACCTGGAGTTTCTTGGCTATGCTGCCTTTTGTTTTTCTTTTGAAATACAAAAAGATCGAAGCCAAAGACCCTATTGCTTTGAGTGAGTGATTTATCCAATAGAATCAAGCAAAATGCCAGGGCATTATCCTTAGCTCAAATGAAATATCCGCACAGCTCTGGAGCTGCATGCTATGCATACTCCCGTCAAATTTTCTTAAATAATTTAATCATAATAGGCGGTATTTATGCTTATTAAATAAAACTTGTATGATGCGGATTGCAGAGCTAAGTATTCATCATATAATCGAAGCGATAGCTATATCATACACTCAACGAGGGGAAGTGAATATGCAAGCAGCAAATCTAGTAAGAACAGCAGATGCTTCGGCTTCATCAGATGATGCCGCAAGACAAGATTTTGAAATCAGAATTGTTAAAGCATGGGATGTGATGCGCAAAGCATATGCCAGCTTACCTCGCATATATGATGAAACAGAATGCAGGGCGCTGGCAGAAGAAGTTAAGCGCTTGTGCAATGAATATAAAGATAAATACCATAAAGAATTTGACCCTGTTAAATTTAGAGAAAATTTGAGGAAGCAAGTTTTTTTTGCCAATTTAAACTGGTTTGATTCTTATGATCCAGAACACCCGGAAGCTGAAGCTTCTTTAGCCAATAAAAGGGAGTTTGATCGTTTATGGGCTGAGTATCAGTCTTATTTTGGAAATGAGCTTGAGCCCATTGTTGAATATGAGCAATCTTTGCACAGAATAGCCCAGGCAAAACAGGCCATGGAAATTCTGCTTGATAGGGTTTATCCCTTCCTTCAGAAGGATGCTGAGAGCAGAAAGACCCATCCCTACTATCAGGATGCACTAAAGAAACTTCATGCTGAAATAGCTTGGCATAGAACTCACTTTAATGAAAACTTAGAGGAAACGGCGCCAGAGGCAAGTGCTGCTTCTGCAGGGGCCGCTGGCGGATCAGTCATTCCTAGCATTTCCATACCGCTTTCTCCTAAAGGCGAAACTAGATATACTCCTAAATCTAGAATAGCTCGCACGCCTATGCTCCATTTGTCTGCTTTAGATGAAAATGCCTTGCTTGCCGAAATTAGAAAGTTCGATGCAAAAATTCTGGCATGCCAAATTGCAAGCCCAAAAAATAGCACACGGGCAGATGCTGATTATCAAGAGGTACTAAACGAAAATAAAAGAAGGAAAAATCTTTGCGTGGTTGAATTGTTTAAAAGGTTTCCAGCTAAAGCCGCTGAAATGGGTTTTGCTAAGCCGGTAGAGGTGATATCGCCAAGAGCTGAGCGATTAGCAGCTACTCATGCAGCTGTTGTGCTGTCTGAGTTAGGAAATTTAAGTCCTTCAGGTAAGGAAGCCAGGATAAAAGTGGAAGAAAAGCAAATTGCACAGCTAAATAGCCAGCTTAGTCATTTGATTCCGCCGGGGGCTTATAACTTTGGAACAAATCCAGAAGTGAGTGTAGTGGCTGAAGAATTGAAGCATGCAAAATTAAGGCTGGCCTTTCTTACCTCTGCCAGCACCAGTAAGGAGACCTCGGGTGCAGAGTCATCGGGTGCAGCAGCTCCTAGCCCGGCGCCATAAATTCAAAATTCAAGATGCCTTGCTCGCTTGTATTGGGAGCAAGCCATCTTGCTCCTCTTACTGTGTTCATTGAATTGGGGTGACTCATCCAGGGCTCTATACAAATAAAAGCTTCACTTGCAATGTGATAAAGTTGAATATAGGGAAACAAGTCAGGGTCATTTACGCCCTTGGCCTGCATATTGATCTGGCTATGGTCTGGGAAAGAAAGCGACACCCATTTGTTTTCAGATAGCTCAACCAGACTTTCGTTTAATTCAGGTAAAGTTAAAGCAGCAGGGGTTTTAAACAAGGGTAATTCGCCAATAACATCGTTTAATTTTTGATTATACTGCAAACGTCTTTTTGGATAGTAATGCAGCATAACCTGATCTTTTGGCGCATTCAAAGCAAAATAGGGATGAAAACCTGCATAATAGGGCAGGGCTTCTACGCCGGTATTTTTGTATGTTTGTTTGCAGCTTAACTTGTTTTCAGAAATCTCATATTCCAAAATAAGTTCGAAGCAGAATGGATATTCTTGCATAGTTAATTCAGATTCTTGTGCCCGCATTGTTAAAGCATTGCGGCGGTGTTCTAAGACTTCCCAAGCTAGCCGATGGGCAAAGCCGTGAATGGGCATAGCATAGGTTTTGCCATTATATAAATAACGGCCTTCACTATCAGCTCGGCTTAGACGTCCACAAATCGGGAAAATAAAGGGCCAGCCTCCGCAAACTTTATGGTAGCTTTCTAATTCAAAGCCCTTGGGGAAATAGAGCAATTCATGTTCTACATTATTATCAGTAATGATCAAAGAAGTGCCTAGTCCGCCATGTTTGGGGGAAAAGCTCATCCTGGTATTGCCAGATTCTGACTGAATGGTATAGAGCGTGGACATCAATGCAATCTCCTAAGTTGAGGCTGAATTAGAGCCAATCGCTAAGGCTAACCCCAATTCCTGCTCCGTTGGTATAATGATTGTACTCAATCAGGCTTTGCCCATAACCGCTGAATAGCTGGACATAAGCTCTTAAGTGAACGGTTAAAGGAAAGCTCCAGGTCAACATTTCAGTACCACGACTAAATCCACTTTCAGCTTCATTGCGTAAGGTTAATGAAAATACTTGAGTGTTATACTTATAGGCGGCAATAAAGTCTCCGTGTCCCATGTATCTCGTCATGTCCGGGTTGTCTCTTTCATAGGTTGGATCATGGTATACAAACCAAGGCCTAATCGATACCATCCAGTTGCCTTTGGATGAAATAGCTTGAACATATAATCTGTTCCAGCTTCTTTCAAGGTCTCCACCTTTACCATTAGACTGATGCATAGCGCCGACATTGAGGAAATTTGTGGTCCAGCCATCTAGTAAGTTGTAATTAAGCTGATGCGAATCAAAGATTTCGGGCTCGTAGTTAGTTTCCCTAAAATAAGCAGAACCTGCATAGGCTTGCCAGTATGACATTTGGCTATAAGCTAAATATAAATAATCTTTGGCGCCGATTTTCCATGCTGGTACTTTAAAGCTGAACTGATATTTGACTTCATCTCGGCTCAGTGCCTGGTTATTAGGGGTATTGCCTGCATAAACTTGATTATCAGGCGTCTGGGTATAGTAAAAAGGCAATATGTAGCTAGGCTGATAAGCGCTTATAGCATAAGGGTTATTATTGATAGCGTTTTCATCTGTAGCTCTTTGCTCGACTGCGCTTTGAGTTTGCGATGGCGCAATATTTATCGGGGTGTCAGCAAAAGCATGCATAGCCAGGCTGCCAAACAACCCCAATAGTATAAAATAACTTAATGAATGCTTGAATTTTTTCATTGTATTTTCATCTGTTGAAATTAGCATTATAAGTTAAATGAGAAGGTTTAGAAGACTTATTCAATTGTTGGCAGTCCAGTCATCTTCATAAATAGCTCCAGTCGTTTTTGCCATAGCAGATTGGAACGGGCCTGGCTTTTGAGTATCAGTGAGATAGCTTGCTAATAATTTTGCAAGCAGTCCCAGCTCTTGTTCTATTGTCGCTGGAAGCGCATCGAGTTTTGCGATGGCTGCCATAAGCGCATTAACCTCTGAGCTGTCCTTAGGGATAGCTGTAATAACATGAGTGCCATATTCAGGCTTAGATAACTTATCTGCTTTGCTCAACTCCAATAAAGCCTTGCTTCTACCGTGATTGAGTTCTGCTAACAGGCTATCTAATGCGGCTTGATTGCTGATATCCATTGAGAAATCAAAAATAACGCCACTATAGTCAAGAGTAATGCTAATGGCTTTTATATCAACCACAGAAACTGTTGCTGCTGCTCCTGAACTGGCTGGCTTTTCATTTAGTTTGCTATAGCGATATGACCAGAAGCTGCTGAGTTTATTTTGCAAAGCAGCACAGAGCTTTTGATAATTTACATAATCATAGTCGCGTTTCCAGCCTGTTATATCCTTTGGCATTGATTCCCCCTTGTCCATTGCCTAGTTAAAAACTCCATGCTATGGTGATTAAGTAGATAATGTAAAGAGGTTATTGATGAAATCGTTTAAAACGCTAGCAGCCAGTCTCTTAATAAGTGCTTTTTCTTTAGCCTATGCTGATAATGTGCAAAGCAATTTGCAACAGGAAGCGCTCAATATACAAAATAAATATGGCCTATATGCAGTTTCTATTAGTGCCTATGTTCCTAATGGCAGTAAATTTAACGCTGTTAGCGGAACGATGACTAAGCATGGTGACGTTAACATTACGGCAGATAGTTTATTTCCGATCGGTGGAATTACCCGGACTTTTACTGCAGCTTTGATCTTGCAGCTAGAGCAAGAGGGTAAGTTAAATATCAATGACCCGCTGGGGAAATATATCAATACCTATCCGCAATGGAGCAATATTACTTTAAAACAGTTGTTGAACCATGCCAGCGGGATATATAGCTATGATGAAATTTCTCATTGGTGGTTACACTTGGCCTTCCATCCTAATCAAGTTTGGATGCCTGTTCAATTAACCGATATCGCTTATTCTAATCAGCCTTATTTCCAGCCTGGACAAGGTTGGAGATTTACCGGAACTGATTATATTTTGCTTGGAATGGTGATTGAAAAAGTAACGGGCCAATCGCTTACAGATCTAATTTCTCAGCGTTTTCTACAACCGCTGAATTTAAGCCATACTTTTTATTCCAATCAGCCTTATACAGATGCCCAATTAGCGCAGATGGTGCACGGCTATGTTAGCTGGCATGATTTGACTGATATTAATGGTTCTTGGATTGGAGCAGCAGGGGCCTTAGTTTCCACTCCTGCCGATACGCTAAGCTGGGATATCGCTTTATTCACTGGCAAAGTGCTTAATAACAAACAGCTAAACGAAATGCTTCAGTTTAACAGTGTGCAGACAGGCAAGCCTTTGAGCTCGTTAAGTGAAACGGGCTATGGCTTAGGTATTGCCAGAGTTAACACTCCCACTGGAATAATTTACTTTGCTCCGGGAATCACGCCGGGCTATCGATCCGGCCTCAGCTATTCACCTTGTACAGGGCTTGCTGTTAGTTTTAGCTTGAATTCAAGCTTAATGGCTCACCCTGAGGTAATGGGAGAGCTTTTAAATCAAACTTATCAGATTCTATTGGCAGACCCGCAAGTGCAAAAAGCAGTCAAACTCTATCAAAACAGCCATAGCTTGCCTGCCATCTGCCAAGTGCCAAAATCCGCTACTTTTGATTTTCCGGTCATCTCATGATATTTGGCTTATATGTATTAGTTGGCATGCTTTCTGGGTTTCTCTCAGGCTTGCTTGGAATAGGGGGCGGCTTGGTGATTGTTCCCTGTTTAGTATTTATATTCAGTCACTTTGATGTGATTGCTTCTAAGCAGCTTATGCATTTAGTTTTGGGCACCTCTTTAGCCAACTCTGTGGTTAACCTGATTGTCTCCTCTCGTGAGCACCACAAGCACCAAGCAATAAGATGGCCGGTTTTTCTTGCAATGGCACCTGGTGGTATAATAGGAGGGCTTATTTTAGGGCCAAGTTTAGTGCTTGTGCTGAAAAGTCACTACCTTCAGATTATTTTCGGGGTGTTTTGTTTGTTGATTGGCCTATATATGTTGAAAGCTCCAAAAAAAGCCCAATTGCAAGAACGTATGCCGGGTAAGTACATTTTATCTTTATATGCTTTGGTTGCCGGCAGCCTTTCGACTATGTTGGGAATTGCCGGTGGAGTAATGATAGGGTCTATTTTAAATTATCATCAAATGGATCCTCGCAAAGTGGTCGGGACCACTGCAATTACTGGACTGATCATTGCTTTGCCTGGAACAATTGGCTTAATGCTGGTAGGCTTGCATCAGCCTGGCTTGCCTCATTGGAGTACGGGTTATATATATTGGCCGGCTTTTTTAGGGATAGTTTTACCCAGTTTTTTTATGGCACCACTTGGTGCAAAACTTGCTCACAACTTGCCTGTGCAAACATTAAAAAGAATATTTGCAGCTTTGGTTTTTGTGGTGGGTTTAAAAATGCTTATCTAAGGAGAAGGCTATGAAACTTTATTACAGCAAAGCTGCATGTTCATTGGCGGTCAGAATTGTGATCAATGAATTAGCGATAGCCTGTGAATACGAGGCCGTTAATTTAAAAACTCATATGACTGAAAACAATGTCAATTTCTACCAGATTAACGCTAAGGGTGCTGTGCCTGCTTTAGAGCTTGATGATGGCAGTTTATTAACCGAGAACAATGTTATTCAGCAATATTTATCGGATAGCTATAATAAAGGAGCTGAGCTATTACCTAAATCTGGTATCGAGAGATACCGGGTTTTGGAATGGATGAACTATGTAAGTACCGAAATGCATAAGGGCTGTTCTCCTTTATTTAATCCGAATATCCCCGAACAGCTAAAACAGCAGGTATTTAAGCCCATGCTTGTTAATAAATTAGCCTTTCTAGATAAGGTTTTGGCAAATCATGCTTATCTGTCTGGGGAGAGGTTTTGTTTGGCAGATGCCTATTTGTTTGTTGTGCTAAGATGGCTGCCGGCCCTTAATATTAACAGATCTGAATTTTCTCATGTTGAAGCTTATTACCAAAGTGCTGCAAAGCGCCCGGCAGTGGCTAAATCATTAGAGCAAGAAACGCTGTCAGCTTAAATATTTTTGTGCGCAGTTGGACCCTTATCCCGCCTAAGATATAATAAACTCCGTTAAGACTTGCATGACCAATGCGGAGAGTGACATGATGACATTACTTTTAGTCTTAAGCGGGGTGTTTGTTTTTGCCATTGCGGCTACTGCCTTGTGTGCTAAACAAAACGCCAAAAAAAAAGGCCCAAACTTTGAGGTTGAGCCTTCATTTTCTGAAGCAAAAGAAGCTTAGGACGATTGAGTGACCATATTGCCTGTAATGACCGCTTCCCTAATGTGGTCTGTCAAATCCTGCGCTTTGCCGGGCATCAAAATGACAGAGCTTTTGTTGTTTGCTCCCACTTCTTTTAAAGTGTCATAGTATTGGGTAGTCAGCACTAAATTCATAACACTTGAAGCAGTTGCTTCAGGCACCGCTTTTCTAAAGTCTTCTACCGAGTCTTTTAAACCCTGAATAATAGCTTGTCTTGCTTTTGCCAAGCCTTCTCCCTGCAGTCTCATGCTTTCAGCCTCGGCTTCGGCCTGTTTTACTTTGAGGATTTTTTCGGCTTCGCCTTTTTCATTAGCGGCGACTCTTAAGCGGGTAGCGGCATTAATTTCATTCATGGCTAGTTTCACTTTTTCATCAGGGTCGATATCGGTGACTAGCGCTTTCAAAATGCTAAAACCAAATTCTTTCATGGTTTCAGACAGCTCTTTTCCAACTGCTAAAGCAATCTGTTCCTTTTTCTCAAATACCTCATCTAAGGTAATAGTAGGAACTTGGGCCCTTACCACATCAAAGACATAAGCTTGAATTTGTTTGCCTGGATCAGATAATTTGTAAAAAGCTTCAAAAACATGGTCCGGAATGGCAGCATATTGAATGGAAATGGTCATATGCACAAACACGTTATCAGAAGTTTTAGTATCCACTTCAACATTAAGCTGTTGAATTCTTAAGTTAACCCGGCCAGCCACTTTTTCAATGAATGGAATTTTTATATTAAGACCAGGGCCGGCAACCCTCATAAATTTTCCTAGGCGTTCGATAATCGCGATCTTTTGTTGTTCAACGGTAAAAAATGCGTTTACTACAAGCAATGCAGCAATAACCAGTAAAGCAACGAGTGCAAAATTCATGAATTCTCCTTGGAGTTGAAAATAGATCAGCTGTTTCATTGTTGAGTAATTTTATGTTAAGCGCAAGGCTTAGGTTTCAGATTTCTTTAACCAAATTCCAGAATAGGGCCCTAGATTGACCGTATTGCCTAGCACTTCAACCTGATTGACCTGCAAGATGGAGATGAGTTCAGTTTCATCGAATGTTACTTGCATCGGGGTTTTAGACAGATTGATGTAAATAAATAAATTATCTGGTCCGTTGCTATAGCAAGCTGCAAATACTTCTTTAGGGGAAGGGCGTCGAATAGGCCAGTTATCAAGATAAAGTCTGAATATTTTACGCTGGCTAAGCAATTTTGACATGAGCTCAAGTATTTGAATATTTTCTGAAAGTTCATAGCTTTTGGCGTCAATTGTTCCGCGGTTAATGTTGCGAGTGTCTTTTTGTTCAATTTTGGATAATTTATCGATAGGGATATTTTTTGCAGCAATTTCGTCCCCATAGGGAACCATCATGCCTCCGGGCAGTGAAGCTAATAAAAAATAAGCCATTAAGAACTTTTCACGATTTTCAGCTAGCAAGGAAAAAGTCCTGCCAGAAATCCCGCAGCCTTCCCTAAAATCTGCGCCGTTTTTTTCTAAAGCGTCCTGCATCATTTTAAGGCAATCATCGGATAAGTACGCCAGGCTTAATTCATCATGGTTTCTTAAGAAATTAAGCCATTCTGCATGATCTGGAGTGTCTTTAAGCTGCTCTAGCTTATCCCAAATAAACTTAACATTTTCTGTTACCAGGCTAACCCAAATGCTGGTACATAAGTGAAAGTTGTAAGAAAGATTAGCTGATATGCGGTCGCTACGGCCAAAATATTCAATAACTGATTCGAGTTCTTCATAAGTTTCAACTAAAAAAGTGCAGTTAGGATTAACAGGGTCTGCAAGGCATATTAAAGCAGCAGTAATGGCGTGAGCTTCTTTATTTTTAATGCTGATTTCTTTATAAGGGCCTTTGCCGATAAAGGGTATGGCATCCAAGCGGAAATTAAAACCTAATTTTGCCCAGTGCACCACGACTTTAGCCATTTCAATAAATACATCTGCATTAAGCCAATTTAAATCGATTTGATCAGGATAGTAGGTATGGTAATACCAGTAACCATCGCCACCGTCACGCCAATGTGGAATAGGGCCGGCATATTCAGGAAAGGCAATATTAATTATTTTGCGCTCGCCATCAACCTCATATTCAGCCCAGACTGCGCTTTTTTCGTGAAACTTTCTAATAAATTTAGGTTTTTCCTTGGAATGAATAAAGAAATTCCGATAATGCGCATCGCCCTTTATGGCCTTTTGAAACCATTCATGTTGGTCTGATACATGATTAAATACCAAATCCATAAAGACATGAATGCCAAGATTATTGGCTTCTTCTAGTAGGGCTGTCATGTCTTCTATGCTGCCCAGGGATTCTCGTATTTTCATGAAATTACTGGTATCAAAGCCCCTATCAATCATGGGGGATTCTAAGAAAGGCAAAATATGGATGGCATTAAACCCTAAGTTTTGAATACGCTTTAGATGCATTTTTAGATTTTGCAAAGGCTTAAGCGAAGCATCATAGTTAATTCCATCAGGATAAATGCAGTAAAGCTCTACTGATTTGTACCAATGCTTATCAGCAGTTCCCGCGGTATGGTATTCAACTTTATCGATATATGCAGCAAGTCGCTTAGCTATTGAATCCGCTTGATCGCCGTATAGGATTTCTAAGGTATCTGCCAGCTTGTTTAATTTTTCCATAAACTCGATGCTAACAAATGTCCAAGTTTCTGATCAATGCTGTTACAATAAAAGAGCGCATGTAGAATCGTAGAGGGCCATTATGTTCTCGTTAATTCTCACTGTGATCATTGATGTCATGGGCAGCAATTTAGTGTTGCCTTTATTGCCTTTATTACTGATTCAAAGCAATAGCATTTTATTGCCTGCAGGTTTTAGCGAATCAACTCGCTATATTCTGTATGGTTTGTGCATGGCTGCTTGGCCGTTTGGAATATTTTTAGGCACACCTTATTTATCAGGACTTTCTGACACTTATGGTAGAAAGAGAATTCTGATTTTGGCTTTGCTTGGAACTTCAATTGCTTTTGTTTTATCAGGACTTTCCATCATTCTGGGTTCATTTGTATTGTTTGTGCTATGCCGATTAATGAGCGGTTTTTTTTCAGGGACATTTTCAATAGCCCAGGCTTCTATTAGCCATAGCAGCCAATCTTATCAAGAAAAAATCAAAAAACTAGGCTGGTTATCTTTTGCGGGGACCATTGGCGCAGTATTGGGTCCTTTATTATCGGGCTATTTGGTGGGAGAGCACCACTTTCCGTTTGCTATTAGCTTACCGTTTTGGGTAGCTGCTTTAATGGGAATTCTTAACATTGCACTGCTTTATTATTGGTTCAATGAGCCTTATCAGTTTGTGGTTTTTGCTAACTTTCAGTTAAAACAAATGTTGCTACAAATTTTGACTGACTTTAGGTTTATTTTTATTGATGCAAGGACCCGCTATTATGCGGTTTTATTTAGCTTGTTGCAGATAGGTTGGGGCTTTTATATTCAAGGCTTACCTTTGCTGCTGACCAAGGTTTTTCATTTAAATACGCATAGTATTAGTTTGTTCTTTATGACATTGGCGGCAAGCTTAGGGGTAGCACAAGTCACTATAAGGCCTATTTTTACTCGATTTTTAAAACCTATCCAGATGTTCGTATTGGCTAATGCTTTATTAGGCGTAGTCGCTTTGTTGCTTGCGTTGACAAAAAATTTAGCTTTAGCTTATGCTTTAGCCTGCCTCAGCGTCATGCTTGAGATGATAGCTTACACCGGGATTATCAGTTTATTTTCAGACGTAGTGGGCTCGACTGAGCAAGGCAGGGTGATGGGTGGCACCGCGGCTATATTTGGCCTGGCTTGGATGCTAAGCGGGGTGTTAACAGGTCAGCTGGCTGTGGTTTGGCTCACATTGCCAATAGCCTGTTGTGCTGTGTTTACGATACTGGCTGCAATTTTAGGCTATAATTTAAAAACTTAATAAGAGGTGAGCAACAATGCGGTATTTTCAAGCAAGTTTAACAGTCATTTTATCCTTTTCGGCAGCGATGGCTTTAGCCGCTGAGCAAAATGTGATATGGACTACGGTTTTTACTAATGTGCAGCCAGCAAATAGCCAGGTGACTCAAGCTTACTGCAATTCACACACCCCAAACGTAGCAGTGTCAACCATTGATCAATTTGTTAGCAAGCAAGGGGTCAATGCCAAAAATGGAATCAATGTTCGCTACAATGCTTATAAAAGCGTGAATTACGACAATTTATATTTTAACTTTGCCACGGTGACAATTAGTGGCTCAGATCAAAGCGGCGCTTGGTCTAGCAAAATGAAGCTGTATGAGCAGACTATTGCACCTGATGCAGCTACTTATAGTGTATGGAGTACGCCATATTGCAAAGGAACGATGCTCGGTACGCCTCATGTAACTGCTTCATCCTAACAAGCTACTTTAAGTTTATTGATGCTATCGCATAACTGAGGCCTCACTTGTTTTCAGCAGACTTTAGTTTTAGCATGACTTAACTTAAGCAAAAGGAGAAGCTTATGCAAGCACACCCCAGAATGCAAGCACTTATCGGTGCAATCCATCAGAATGATGTTAATGCAGCTATTAGGATTAAAGCTGAGTTAGAAGGCGGTGATATCTTATTCAATCAACAGTTAGTCAATGATTTATTGCAGTCCAAAATTGGCGATATCTACCCGGCTCATTACGCAGCCCAAAGGGGTCTTCTCGAAATGACCTTGGCCCTTATCCCTAAAACTATGGTTGCAGTAGCCACTGGAGGTATGGCTGGTTTAATGGTCATGCCGCTTATGGTGAGAGATGCAGATGGCAGGACCCCTTGGCATTACTTTGCTGAACAAGGCATGGTTGAATCTGTTAGAAATCAAGTAAGAGGATATAATGCTGGGCCTTATTCAGGTTGTCTAGAAGCACAGGACAATAATGGCCATACTATGCTCCATATTGCTGCAAGAAGGGGGCATTTGGCCTTGCTTTGTGAGCTATTGAAAGTTCAGGCTAAGCGTTCAATCAAAGACCAGCAAGGAAGAACTGCTTTGCACTTGGCTTGTGAGGCTGGAAATGTGGATTGCGTGAGGGCTATCATAGAACATAAAACCTGGGCTGAACGCTTGCATAATCTTAGACATAAGCCTGCAGATTATCTTATTAATTTAACTGACTCACAGGGCCGTACCGCTATGGACTATGCTGTATTAAATCAGCGGCATTCTGTGGTTTTATATTTGCGGACACTCGGGGCTAAATTGACTGAGCATTATAAATGTAGACAGGTACTCAATGCAGTTGCGTCCAATCCTGAGATAAGTCTTGAAGATAGAGCAGCCGCTTCCATGGCTCGACGTGACTGCTCATGGCAATTGCGTGGCCCAATGTTGGTTTTGCGGGCTGCACTGCGCAAAGAAGAAGATCAGGCAAATACTGCAGCGCCTTGATTATATTTTAGGGCTGAAGTCTTGTTTAAGCTTCTTTTCAAGGAAATCGACAAATTTTCTGACGATATGTTCTTTAGGATGTTTGGCATAAAAAAGGTAAAGGCTACTGGTTTGGCCTTTTACCTTCATATCTAGGGGCACTAGCTTGCCTTGTCTAACATAGTCTAATACAGCCTCTTCTGCCATATTGATTATTCCAGCATTTTCTATTGCTAATGAGACCAGCAAAGCACCGTCATGAGCTGTAATTTTTGGATGAAGGGTGATTTCTTTGTTATCAAAAATCCATTTTCTATCAGGATGGGTAGCTAGATTGATTAAACAGTCGTGGTTTAAGAGATCTTGAGGCGTTTTTGGGGTGCCTCTTTGAGCCAAATAAGCAGGGGAGGCATATAGACGCCTGCATGACAGTAATAGGGGTGTTTTATTTAAATGGGGTAGGTCGTGTGAGCTATGCCCAATTACTATCTCAACGGTCCCATCTGCAATTTTAAGAGGGGAAGACTCCTGTAAAAATTCTATATGAATATTAGGGTGTTGGTTTAAGAACTCTGCTAGGAACTTGGTAACAAATAACTTGGCAAGAATTAAATTGCTGGCAATTTTGATGACTTTAATAGGGGCTTTGCCGTTAGAGAGCTCGGTAAATAAGTGGTCATAGTTTTTGACCAGAGACTCAGCTTCTGCTGCAAAAACCTGGCCTTCCGGCGTTAAAGTTACTCTTCGAGTTGTTCGATAAAAGAGCTTGTATCCCAGCTCGTTTTCTAATACCTTTACTTTTTTGGTAATGACGGAGGGGGCGAGGTTTAGCACCCAGGCAGCTCTGGCGAAGTTTCCTTCATTTTTTACCGTTAAAAAATAGCGTATTGCTTCGATCATAATTATTTCCCTTTTGGAAATATTATAAGCTATTTATGGCCGTGTATATACGGCAAATTAAGAAATAATATGAGTTTACATAAGTTAAGATTTATAAGGAGAATAGAACATGCAAGGATATAAAAGAGATTTAGGCTTTAATTTAACAAGCACATTTTTAGCAGCAGCAGCGGCTGCTTTATCTGGCTTCGGGGTAATGAAAAGCAAGGGTGTGGAAGATGAGGCGGCCAAACAGTTTGGTTTAGTGGTTTTTGCAGCGGTGGCAACAATGATAACAATAGGGACCGCTGTCAGCTACACCCCATATAAAAGAGGGGTAAAGGCTATTTTAGGGCCGGTTGTTCAGGCTGCTCCAACTTTAATGGCAATGGAAGGGGTAAAGACTGTTTATGGTAACCCTGCAACGATTACCTGGAATGCAGATGGAGTGGGCGCTGATCTTAAAGTCTTAGTGCCATTTTTATTAACAGCACTTTATTTAAAATCACTAGCTGCTTATATAGCAGGAAGTGTTGACCCAAAAAGATATCAACAACGTATTTCACAAAATAACTTTGTTGGTCTTTCTTCCATGTTGACCGAAGTGGCTGCCATTTTAATTATCGGAGAAGTGGTTATGCCGGCAATACCTGGCGCACCAGTTTTCACTGTTCCTTCAGAGGCTTTTTCTGCAGCAATAGTAGCAGGAACTTCGGTGGTGATGGGCTTGGCAAATGCTAAGGAAAAACTATCCACGGCAACAGCTGAC
>JARDZR010000111.1 GCA_029240715.1 Gammaproteobacteria bacterium | reverse complement strand
AAGGTTTCAAATGGCCAAGTTGCCCAAAATGGAACGACTACAAGCCAGTCCTTGTTTTCACAAACAATACGCTCTTGCTGTTCTTGCTCCAAATTAGCATAGTCTAACAATAAAGCTTTACCATGAGTGCTGTAATAAGCCAGCTGATGGGTTTCTTCTCGCAAAGCTTCATTAGGAATATGTTTACTGGCCCAGATCTGCCCATGCGGGTGAGGACTGGAACAGCCCATTATTTCACCTTTGTTTTCAAAAATTTGGATCCAGGTATATTTTGGCTTAAGCATTTCGATTTGCTCAACCATGCTATTGATGACCGCAGTTAGCTCTGCAATATTCAGATCGGCCAATGTAAGATCATGCCTGGGTGAAAAACAAATGACCCTGGTGGTCCCTACTGCATTTTCAGACTGTAACAATAAAGGTTTATTCTCAAGCGGAAATTCAGCATCCGGAAATAAAGCGGGACTATCATTGGTAAATACAAATGTTTTCTCATAAGCCGGGTTTTTCTTGCCGCTAATTCGAATATTGCCCGGGCATAAATAACAGTTGGGATCATGCTGTAGCTTTTCTTTTGGCGGAATAATTTCTTCCTTTCCTTGCCAAGGTCGCATAGCACGGTGCGGCGAAACCAACACCCACTCTCCTCTTAAGGGGTTATATCTTCTGTGAGGAGAATTGCTAATATCCATCATAATCATCGGCTCCCGTAAAAATTTGCCTATATTTACTCTGCGAAAACTTCATGGTAGTGTGCTTAAGCTGTTTGAGTAATGAGCTGCAAAAACCTTTAGCGCAGTTAATTGTTAGCATAGCTATAATAGAACTATTAGACCAAAAAATAAGTTTGAGTAGGATAATTGAATCATGGAAACAGTGCAAACTCTTAAGAATAAGCCATTTGTGTATATAGTGGGAATTACAGCTGCCTTGGCCGGTTTATTGTTTGGAATTGATATTGGAGTGATTTCAGGCGCACTGCCGTTTTTAAAACAGGATTTTCAATTAAGCACCATTCAACAAGAAGCCGTGGTCAGCGCCATTTTGGCCGGAGCCGTAGTAGGCACTTTATTCAGCGGCTTTATTACTCGCCAATATGGCAGAAGGTTTGCTATTTTGGTCAGCGCTTTAATATTTTCGATCGGATCAATCTTGTCGGCTTTTTCTGTATCAATCAATATGTTGATTATCGTGCGACTTTTCTTAGGGCTTGCTCTGGGACTGGCTTCTTTTACTGCTCCTTTATACTTATCTGAAGTGGCCCCGAAAAACGTGCGCGGCGCCATGATTGCGCTGTATCAGCTAATGATTACTATTGGAATTTTAGCTGCATTTTTAAGCGATACCGCTTTTAGTGTGATTGGCAGTTGGCGCTGGATGTTAGGCCTGCCCTTTTTTCCAGCTTTTGCCATGTTCTTAGCGGTATTAATGTTACCAAAAAGCCCTCGCTGGTTAATGCTGCGCGGCAACAAAGAACAAGCCATGGCGGTGTTAGATAGGGTCCGCCATAGCCATGAAGTTGAAGGCGAAATTCAAGAAATTGAAAGCAGCTTATCCACTAGCCATTCCCTTAAAGCCCTGCTCAAAAATCGCTTTTTCGTTAAAGTCTTGTTTTTAGGCATCGCTTTTCAGATTATTCAACAATTTTCAGGAATTAATACCGTCATGTATTATGCTCCTACCATTTTCCAAATGGCAGGTTTCTCCAGCCATATTGGTCAAATGTGGGGCACGGTATCGGTCGGGGCAGTCAACGTATTAACGACCATTGTATCTATTTTATTAGTCGATAAAATAGGCCGCCGCCCTATTCTGTATTTTGGCTTGTGCGTCACCACTATCAGTTTATTCTTGCTGGGTTACTTATTTCATATCGGCATTAGCTCCCCGGATTTGCAGTATTCAGCGGTGGCTTGCCTGTTACTGTTTATTGTAGGGTTTGCAGTAAGCTTAGGGCCTATTATCTGGATCCTTTGCGCCGAGATTTATCCACTGCAAGGCCGTGATGTGGGCGTGACCGTAACAACAGCAACCAACTGGCTCTGCAATGCCATTATCGGCTTTAGCTTCTTAAGTTTACTAGAAGGCTTAGGCCCGCATGGCACTTTCTGGATGTTCTCAGGAATTGGTCTGGTAAGCTTAATCTTTATCCGCTTCTTTGCTCCAGAAACCAAAGACGTTTCATTGGAGCAAATCGAAACCAATTTGCTTTCAGGGAAATCCTGCCGGAACTTGGGTAGATAAATTTCTCTGCCCCCTTTATAAGGGGGGAGGTTTAGCCAATTACACATAAACATTATGACTTCTTTCTTTAGTTATGGTCAGCTAAGCAGATTTTCTTTAAAATACCGTAAATTTTAGGAAATAGTCTTATGCATCTTTATATAACCCAGCCAGAATTTATTAATCAGCTTAAACAAGAGCTGGGTGAATATCAGGAAATTGCTGAAGGCTTATTGCTTTCCCCCGTAGCCAAACCTGATATCTGTTTTGCTTTGGATGTCTGGCCCAATGTATTAGAAACTGAAATCGAGTCTATAAAAGGTGCAGCCACTACCTTAAGGCTTTCTGGCAATAAGCTTTGGTATCAGCACAAATTAAACTTTGTCAGACGCGGCAGTTTAATTTCTGATAACTTTAAAAAATTGCCAGACGTGACAGTAAATTTTCCGCCCAAACAAGCTTTACCTGCAATTGGCGGCTTCACGATGCTGGAGCAAAATAAAATGCTTTATTGCCCGAAAAGGTGGAAAGCACAGCCTGACGGGGTTTATGAATTTAATGAAGATAAAAAAATGCCGCCAAGCAGAGCTTATTTAAAACTCTGGGAAGCATTAAGTTTATGGGGTGAGTTGCCTCAGTCTGGCGATATCTGCATGGATGTCGGGTCCTGTCCGGGAGGCTGGACTTATGTCCTGCAATCTTTAGGCGCCAAGGTGATCTCTGTTGATAAAGCCCCCTTGGCCCCTCATATCGCCAAATTACCCAGAATTGAATTTTTACAGCAAAGCGCTTTTGCCTTAAACCCTAAAGACTTTGATCGAATTGACTGGTTGGTTTCCGATATTATCTGCTACCCGGAAAGATTACTGAACCTGATTGAAAACTGGCTGGCGCATGGCAATGTTAAACGAATGATCTGTACCGTAAAACTGCAGGGTGAGATTGATTGGCCGATTATTAAAAAATTGGCGGCTATTCCAAAAGCCAGAGTTCTGCATTTAAGTCAAAACAAGCATGAGCTCACTTTTTTCTACCCGGCCCCTTCGCACCTTACAGTGAATTTTGCTGAGTCCATTTAACAGAATGCATCGGGGGAAAAGTGACGCTAAGCAAAGCCCAGTCAAGCACTATAGCATTGTGGTACACTGCTATTTATAAAACTTGGAGATTAATTTGCAAACTTTATATTTAAAGAAACGCGAAGAACAAAGGCTAAAATCTCAGCATGTCTGGATTTATAGCAATGAAGTGGATGTGGCTAAAAGCCCATTGCGCAACTTTAGCCAAGGTGAGCAGGTTATAGTCTCGGCTTTTAATGGTGAACTTTTAGGTAAGGCCTATCTCAATCCGCATTCTTTAATTTGCGCCAGATTGTTTAGCAAAGACCCTTCAGCTGAGCTTAATGTCGATTTTTTTAAAGAAAAAAT
>JARDZR010000002.1 GCA_029240715.1 Gammaproteobacteria bacterium | reverse complement strand
TGGGAAAGCATGGATGGTTGGAATGTTTAGCGCCATACAATAATCAATGCTTTTTTGAAAGGAATCTAGCGTTTGCTCTGGCAAACCAAAAATCAAGGAAACCTCTACTGTAATGCCTTGCTCGATACAAGCGGTAATGGCCTGTGTTACTTTCCTTAAATTGGTGGGGCGTTCAATGAGACGTTGTTCTTTACTATGAATGGTTTGCAAGCCAAATTCTAAAACCACTTGGGCTTGTTTGTTTAATTCACAAACTGCTCGCATAAATTCAGCATTGATCATATCAGCTCGACATTGCAGTGCTAGCTTCCCTTTGTAACCTGCAAGTCTCAATAAATTAAGAGTTGCAGGGGCATAAGGACCAGAATTGAAGGTGGGGTCTAATACCGCAATGTCATTAATAATAGGGTTAGCCCCAATCCAATTGATTTCAGCTTCAATACGCGACCTGTGTAAATGCCGGCGAGTTAAATAATCTTTGTCAGGTTCTCGATGTTGGCAAAAAGAACATCTAAATGGGCAACCTCTTTGAGTTTCCCAGCGTATGAAAGCTTGGGGCTGAATCAGTCCCGTCAAAAAAGGGGAGGGCAATGACTCCAAATCTGCTGGAGCTTTGTAAGAGCTTCAATAGCGCATTTTCTGCATAGCCGCGAATAAATACATCGGCTTCGGGATAGAGCTGTTCTAATATAGCATTATCGCTGATGTAACTTACTTGAGGGCCCCCTACAATTAAACGGCCTGGAAATCTATAGGTTTTAAGGGATTTGAGAATCTGTTGAACTGCTTTTTCATTCCAAATATAAGCGCCGATGGCAAAATCAGTTTCTGTTGCAGCATGCTCCATAGCAAAAGCAACGACTTGTTTTGAATCAAAGGCATCGTGATTAATAGCCCATGATTTTTCAAGCATTGGAATATCATGGCGTTTTAAATTCGCTAAAATAGAGGCATGCCCTAAAGAAAGCGGTGGATCTTTGGCTCGAGTCCAATCTAATGCGACTTGGATCAATCTACGACGACTATGCATTGCGGTAAATGCGCCTTTATATACTTGAAGGAGAGGCATTTTAAGCAATTTAATATAATATGCATAGTCGCATCTAGCAGTTTATAGCGCCATTCCATAGCAGATTCTTTGTGCTTTTTGTCCTATTTCTTTTTGTTCTTTCGGAAAATACTCACTCTCGTGTTTAAATAAAGAAAATATTGTTTCGTTATCTGAATCTGGTTTAATAACTGTTCCATTCCATTCTTGTAGAGAAATTAGCAATGTTTCATTGTACCATTGTTTTAATGCGTCTATATCACGAGTTCTCCAAAAAATGCCACCAAAGCCTTTAATTCTCATTTATCAAAACCTCCAGTTCATAAATTTCTATGGCTAATATATCTCAAATATAACAACAAGGTATAACAAAACAAAAAGTAGGGCAGCTTTTCATTTGAAAGGTGCTGCGCAACACCTTATTGCCCTATGTCAACGAGCATCTATACTCTATAAGTATACCTTTTGGGAGAATTACTTATGAACTGTTTAAGGCTGTTTGGGCTTTCAATAGCCAGTATGATCTTTGGAATCCAAATTAGCTATGCTGATTCAACAGCATCAATTGACCAAGCGCTAACTTATATTATGCAAGCTTATAATGTGCCAGTGGTGGGGTATGCAATTATAAAGCATAATAAGATTGTTGCAGTGCAGACTGTATCAGCTGATCCTTCAATCATAGTAAACACTCATTCTATGTTTCAGGCAGCTTCTATTACTAAATCAATTAGTGCCTATACCGCTTTAATTTTGGTTCAGAATAGAAAGCTTAATTTAGATACGCCCGTCAATGACGAACTTAAATCTTGGTATATTACTAATAACCAATACACCCTTAATCATCCTGTAACATTAAGACAGATACTAAGCATGACATCTGGATTATCTGTCGGTGGCTACCCGGGGCACTCTCAGGGAGAGGCATTACCCACGCTAAATCAAATCCTAAATGGAGAGCCCCCTGCAAACACCCCTGCCACACAAGTTTTTTACCAACCAGGGTCAAGATTCTTTTATTCCGGCGGCAGCTATGAAGTACTTGAGCAACTTATTACAGATGTATCAGGGCAATCATTTGCAGCAGTTGCGACAAAAAATGTTTTAAATCCCATTGGAATGGATGATAGCACTTTTGATTTTCCGTTAAGTGGTCAGTTAAAGTCTAAAGCGATTCCTGCTTTTCTAGCCGACGGATCAATGATTCCTGGGGGCTGGAATAATTACGCAATTTCTGCTGCTGGTGGTTTATGGTCAACACCTTCTGACTTAGCAAAATTTGCCATTAATGTTAATGATGCCTATTTAGGAAAAGGGGGGTTAGTCAGTCAAAAACTCGCAAAACAAATGCTCAAGCGTCAGCCTAATTCTCCTTTTGGTTTTGGTGTTGTTGTAAATGGATCAGGTAAAGATTTGAACTTTACTAAAACTGGCCATAACTTAGGCTACTATAATACTATGACAATATTTCCTAATACTGGGCAGGGTATAGTCATTATGACTGATTCCGAGAATGGGATATTTGCTATTGCCTATATTGAGCCTATTCTTGTTCATCAATACCGCCTTTGAGCTTAGAAAGAAAGGATTTAAAAACCCTATCCGCTGTGCAAATGTTAAAGATTTTAAGGCTCTGCCCAGGTCTTAAAAAATATTTGTAGGGCCTGCGCATTATTATATTGCGTATCTTTAATGCCACGGGGCCATAGCCTATCAACTAATAGTCTAAATCCATCTGATTTTAACGGGGGATCATAAACCCGTTTGATGTGTATTTTCTTTTTCACCATTACCTATCACCTCAATAAGCGTGGCATTGTCTTGGATAAAGCTCGCATAGCGCGAGCTATTATTGATAATAAGACGAAACCCAAATGAAAGCATTCTGATTTCAATTTTGCGCAACGCTTTGTTGATTATTTAATTTTTTAGCAAAATAGGCATCCACTGAATCGGTAAAGGGGCCGCTTGGATATTTTTGCATGAGAGTTGCAGCTTGCTGAACTAGTTCAGGATTATTAAAAGTATTAAGAAGTTGAACATCTTCTTCTAATTCTGTCGGATTCGCTGCTCCAATAATAACTGAGCTTATATTCGGATTGCTATATAAAAAGGCTAATTCTAAAGCCATTAATTGCTGATAACTACCGTGGGTTAGATTAAGTAGGGCTTTAATTTGATTGCGATAGGGGAGATCTGGATCATTTAAAAAAGGGGCTACTTTCGGTGTGAGTAAGCCTGTTCCAAGTCCTCCGCGTACGATGACAGCCATTCCTTTTTGATGAGCAAGTTCGATGGCTTTAGCATTAGACTGATTGAGCAAGTTATATTCCAGTTCAACAGCATCGAAATCTCCAGATTCTATACAGTGTATAGCTAATTTGGGATCATCAATTGAAACTCCGATATAGTGAATTTAGCTCAGCAACAGTTTCCCCATTACCTAATACTTTCTCAGGAGCAGGGCCGAGATGAATAAAAACGATATCTAAATATGAAGTGTGGAGTTCTTGTAGACTAGTGTTGATATCTTTATTCACAGCAGAAGCGCTAAAATCGTAAGTTGAAGCAGGGTCGTTACAATAAGCCTTATCATAGCTCGTTACTTTACAGCGGTTGTCCTTTGCTAATAATGAGCTTTCACCGACTTTACTTTCTAATAAAATCTGATTTCGATTACCTGAGCTAAGTAGATATTCTCCCACACGTTTTTAAAGTCTGTTGCGCTATGGTATCAGATGGGTGAGACCTTTGAGCCTGTGTACCGACGCCCCAATCACGGCCTATTTCTAGTGTACCTAAACCGACAAATGCTACTTCCCGCTTCATCACGGGAATATAGCGTTTAGAAAAGGCTGTATTAGTAGCAACTGGATTTTGCCCGGCTATGCTTACATTGGCAATAAAGCCTAACAGAATTAAAAATAAACCGATCTTTTTTAGACTGACCTTCACTTTTTATTCTCCGGGATATTTCCTATGTAAAATCACTTGTAAGTACATTGTCCCACATTTAAAAGCATTAGTTTATCTGCGCATCATGACTTCGCATTCTTGGTAATTTCGGAAAATGTTGCTTTGTATCAAAGCCAACAAAATCAAAGAGTAGGATAGTTTTATGCAGCATTTATAGTTTAAGCTTTTGCATAAATGATCAAATTTTACTAACCTACAAAATTACCAAATGAAGAGAAAACAGCTGATGTCAAAATTTTGGGTACGATTACTATGTTTTGTTTTATTAGCCAGTCTCACTAAAACTTTGCTAGCAGACCCCAAATGTCCAAATGTGCCTAAATCAATAGGCCAATGTGTCGATGTCGGAGCATATCAATTGTTTGTGAATGTGCAGGGAAATACAGGCCCTGTAGTTGTATTTGAATCAGGAAGAGGAAATACAGGAGATACTTGGAATCAAGTTGTTCCCTTGGTTGCTCAGTTTGCTCGTGCGGTGACTTATGATCGTGTCAATTTAGGGTATAGTCAGAGCCAACCTGATGCAAATAGTCTTGTGACTGCAAAACAAATTGCCGAAAATCTGCATGCATTACTTCACGCTGAAAAATTGGTGCCACCTTATATTTTAGTAGGGCACTCGGATGGCGGGCTTTATATTCAAATGTTTGCGAGGCTCTACCCCAAAGAAGTATCAGGGGCTGTGTTTATAGATGCAGCAAGCCCTAACCAGGCTTTTAGTGGAAGCCTGCCTCCGAAAACTGATCCGGCCTATTGCGAGGCCTTAGGATTTAAGACGTCTCAAGCCCAGGTGAAACAAGCACCACCTTTTCCGCATATCCCAATTATTGTTCTTACAGCATCCTATCACGGCTCAATGAATCCTAGTGCCATTTTTCATATGATTTCAGAAACTGGGCAATCAGTTACCATGACAGAAAAAAAAGATCAATATTTATGGGAAGGTTATCAAAATCAGTTGGCAAAATTATCGCCGAATTCGATGCATATCTATGCTTACGGTAGCGACCATTATATTCAGAAGTTCCAGCCTAATCTTGTGGTGGATGCAGTTTATACCTTGATTAAGGGCGGGCACTAGAAAAATTCCTATTGAGAGTATTGCCTGATAAAAGATAATTTTTAATCTAATAATGCATGATTGATATGTTTGAACCCAATGCTGTGGTAGATATAGCATTAAAGATCAGTTGTACAATAAATTGTTAATATATTAAATTATGCGGCTATCTATAAGATTAAGAAGGAATAATTAAAAGTGGATAAAATGTTACCGGCCTGCCCAAAATGTAACTCAGAATATACCTATCAAGACGGCCTGCTTTTAGTTTGTCCTGAGTGTGCTCATGAGTGGTCAAAAGAAGCGGCAACTGAGAGCCAGTCTAATCAGGAAAAAGTAGTTAAAGATAGCAATGGAGCTATTCTTGCTGATGGTGATGATATTACAGTAATAAAAGACCTAAAAGTGAAAGGAAGTTCTCTGGTGGTTAAAGTGGGAACCAAGGTTAAAAATATACGATTAGTTGAGGGTGACCATGATATTGATTGTAAAGTTCCTGGCATTGGGCCTATGAAGTTAAAGTCATGCTATGTTAAAAAAGTAGTAGAGTAACCAGCTTTTAAAGCAGGCGCTAAGCTTTCATTCTAAAGCTGGAACGCTATTCCGTTTCCAAACGACCAGTTCTCAGGATCGTTCTGAACAATTGTCACAAATACGTCTTCTTTGCGTATTTTAGGATTGTTTCCTAAAACCTTCACCAGTTCTTTATATAAGGCCAATTTCATTTCTTGGGAACGTTTAATAGACGTGATGTAAATTACAACCACATCTTCAGAGCGATTAACGTCCCACATTTGTTTATTAATGATGAAATGCTCTTTTTTAAACTCGGTAATGGTTTGAAAACGATCTAGTTCTGGAATGCCCCAGGCAGTCAGTAAAGCCTCATGAATGCCGTCAGCAATGGCCTTAATATATTGTGGTGACTTGCCTTCGACTAAAGAAATTTGAATCAATGGCATAGAAATGCTCCTTCTTAATATGATTTTCTAAGGATAGCAGCTGTAAAAGAAATTGCAGCCCCTTAGCGCTTTATATCTTGCGTAAAAAGAAGGGAAAACCTGTAGAGGCGGTAAAAACCTGAGCCTTAAAACTTTTACATAAAGTAACAAAAGCATTAGGCGTCAGTCAGATATTGTTCTCATTGCCAATCAAAACACATGTACAATTAACCAAATTATCACCAGGATCGTAATAGGCACGCCTAAAATCCAAGCTATGATGTATTTCATATCTAAGCCCTCTTGTTAGGATAGAACTTTAAGTTTATTCCTTATAATTGGCCTGCTCAATACGTGTATAAGAAGCAAGTTAAAAAATGGCAGCAGCTTAGCGATTGGGTTGCAACATTCTTCTGCAGGTATATAAAACAGCAAAGCCAATCATGAGTCCCGGTAAGCTGAGTAAGCCTTCTCGATCAGGCGTGATATTCTTGGCACCAGCTAACAAGACGTTATTAACCTTGAGCATAAATAAGTCTTGAGAAAATACGATGGATTCAATACAGTTCCAGGCAAAATGCATGCCGATGCAGAAATATAGATTTCTACTCCAAACGTAAGCATAGCCTGCTACGATTCCAAACAGCGTGGCTTGAATCGCATATAAAAAGCTTCCGGTAAAATATAAGTGCAGCAAACCAAATGGCAAAGCTGTGAGCATGACCGCTAAATGTGGATTAAGCTTTTTAAGCAGGTTATCCAGAATATAACCTCTAAAGATCAGCTCTTCTGAGGCGGCTGTAAGAAGCATGCTTATTATATAAAGTAATATAACGGGCAAAAGATAGCTTGACCAGTAAGTTTGCGGGCTTAAGTGAATGGCGCCAGTGACCAAAACCAGGGCTATCATTATTAACACCATGGTCGATCCTAAGGCACTTCCTTTTATAAAGTAGCTGAATTTCTCCTTAACAGACCAGAGCAAAGAATTTTTAAGCTTTATGCCATCAACTAACCAGCTATATATGCTAAATACTAATATTGTGCCAATGAAAGCCCCTATTCTTCCGACAAAGCGTCCATAATCTAATTCAAGAATATTTTGAATAACAGGTTGCCAATTCGGCTGCAAGGCTGAGAGCCAATTTAGACTCAAATAGCTGATGTATCTGAATAGCTGTTCCCCTATGTCCATTGCCAGATAATAAAAGACAATGACCTTGATAAATAACATAAGCAGAGAATTCTTAAGCTGCATGGGCTTGCCTTATGGTTGATAATAATTTAATCATATTAGCTAAACTGCTCTAGACTTCACAATCCCTAATATAGTAAGTTAATTGGACATAACTGTTTGGAGCCTACCGTGAATAAAATTTTTTGTTCTGTTGCATTAGCCCTATGCTCTGCATTTGCTTTACCCGCAGTTGCAGACAATGCCCCTGCCACCACGACCGTTCCTTTGCAAGTTATCCATGTTAGTGGCAATAACTATAAGATTGGCATTACGGTTTCTGTTGCTGGCGGCCCGCCTACTTTATTAACTTTTGACACAGGTGGAGAAGGTTTGCATATTTTTGCCAGCCAAGTTGGTAATATGAACCTAACCTATACTAATAAGCATGCTAAAAGCGCTTATACTAGCGGCCTTGTTTATGAAGGAACTATCGCTTATGCGCCCGTTACTATTGGCGGAATAAGCACCCAGCCAATTCCAGTGCTTGTTATCCAAAAAGTCTACTGCATGAAGACCAAGCCTAACTGTAATGCACCAAGCGATCCTAATAATCCCTCCCCTGTTTTAGGCCGGTTCTATGGGGAACTCGGCGCTGGCATGGCCGTTGAAGCAAGCACGGGCTTGTATACTCCGTTTAGAGCAATGCCGGGTAATTTAGGGACTGGATATATTGTTCAAGGCCTAAATAAAGACGGTAGCGGTCAATTGGTATTGGGCTTGACCCAAGACAACACGGCTGGCTTTAATACAGTACAGCTCAATCAAGTAGGCACTTATCCGGATGGCAAGCCTGTATTTGACGATAAAGGCCTGATGGTCAATTATACTATTGGTAATTTCTCAGAAACCGTTCGTACTGCTTTTGATACAGGTGGGGATGCTGTTGTAAACGTTTGGACCAATAACACTGAAAACCTTGCTACAACAAATAATAAGATGGTCCGTGTTCGCCAGCAGTTTACAGCTACATTGCCAGGTGGATTTAACTGGAGCTTTACTACAGGCAAAGACCGCGGAGTGAATACCGTTGTAGTCGCGGCTCCAAAAGGCAACAAGGGTGAGGAAGTGAATACAGGGATTAGCTTCTTCTTGGCCTATGATGTGATGTTTAACTTCCAAGATGGCCAATTAGGATTTAAGCAACACTAAAGTTAGATCGTTTTCTTAAACCGCCAATTGATTTTTATTTGGCGGTTTTTTTATAGCCAGGACTTTGCCATATGCTTTGACAAAAATAATATGCCTGTCTATATTTAATATATGATTATTATATAAAAATAATGAAAAAGGGACTTTATGGGTAATACTTCATCTTATTCAGTAGGATACGGAAAGCATGTTGTTTCTTTGTTCACAAAAAGAACAGTCCAGCAGCAAGCCCAGCATTTAATTCCCTATTTAAAGCCCTCTTCCACCATTCTTGACTGCGGCTGCGGCCCTGGCAGTATTACACTTGATTTTGCTCGTTATGCCTATGCAGGCGCAGTCAGCGGTATCGATCTTGAGCATTCACAAATCGAATTTTGCAAAAATGCTGCCAAAGAACAAGGCATAAGCAATGTCGAGTTCAAACAGGGCTCGATTATGCATATCCCTTTTCCTGATAATAGTTTTGATATCGTGCACGCGCATGCCGTTTTATGTCAATTAAACTCCCCGCTTGATGCAATTAAAGAAATGATGCGAGTGGCTAAGCCGGGCGGGATTGTTGCGGTTAGGGAAATGGATTGGAGGGCCAATCTTATTCACCCTGAGTCCCCTCTTCTTGTTAAAGAATATCAAATCAGAAAGCAAGCGATTGATAAAATGGGGGGAGACTATTTTATCGGTGGCAAGCTTCGCGGGCTGTTTAATTCTGCTCAATTTGCCAAAGTGGAAGCAGGCGCTTCATGCGAAGTTTGTGGTGATGCAGGCTCCATTACTGAAGTCTCGCATTATATTGCCAAACAATGGGAAGACGCGCCTTTTGTAAAACTGGCCCTAGATGAAGGCTGGGTTAATCAAGAAGAGATTAAGCAGATCCAACAAGCTTTAATTGATTATGCAAAACAAGAAGATGCTTTTCGTGCTTGGACTTGGTGTTTTGCCATAGGCCATAAATCATGACTCAGCTTAATCTTCGGCATAGTCAAGCCACTCGGCAGTCTTATGAGGGCTTAGTGCCTTATATTTACCAAACTCCAATTGTTTACAGCCCTGAAATCAGCAAGATATTAGGCTGCCACCTATACTTTAAATGTGAGCATTTGCAAAACACCGGCTCTTTTAAAGTAAGAGGCATTGTTAACTATCTTTTGTCACAAAAAAATCTGGCCGATAAAAATCTGATTACCCACTCTTCAGGCAACCATGCGATTGCATTATCAGCAATTGGTGCCATGATGGGCTTCCTGAGCTTTGCTGTTATTCCTTATAACACTCCGGATGTTAAGAAGAAATTATTAGAAAAAAACAAAGCTTCCATTCTCTACACAGAGAACAGTTTGAAAGCCCGTGAAGAAAAAGTAGCGGCTTTTTTAGAAGAACGCCCTTCTACTCTTTATGTGCCTTCCTCTAATAATATGGACATTATTATTGGTCAGTCCTCGGTTGCTCTTGAAATCATTGATGAACTCGAAGACATTGAAAACATTGTCATTCCTGTAGGCGGTGGCGGCCTTTTGGCCGGAAGTATTCTGCTTTTTAAGGACCTTAGGCCAGATATTGAAATTACGGGAGTTAAGCCATTGGAAAACGGTTTGGCTGCAGACCATTCAACTATTGCAGACGGCTTAAAAGTTAAAATTAATAATCTGCCCAATGACATCATTAATGATTCACGCACTCCAATTCTGTATGTGGGTGATGACAGCATTGTTCAAGCCTTATGGCTGATAAAACAGTTTTTGGGGGTATTGGTTGAGCCTTCGGCAGCAGCTTCGCTGGCAGCTGTAATTGCAAGACCGCAGCATTTTGCCAATAAAAAAGTTGCAATTATCTTGACAGGACGTAATTTTGATCAAATGCTTCTAGATGACTTATTAAACAAATATCAGGGAAGTCCGTATGGGCCATATTTACCAATATCCCATTAATGTAAATGCCATCCAGTCTTTTGAAAGTATTATTGATCAACTTGCCGTCCCACAGCATATAGGCTTTTTTGCTATTGCAGCTAGTTTAATATATCGATATACCCAAAATTCAGCCATTGCATTTCGAGGGATCAGTCATGCAGCTTCTATCGAACTCAATATTGATTTTGAGAAGCAATCTGTCCTAAAAGACCTTGCATTGAGCTGCAGTAAACAAACTGCTAAAGGGCCTCAGCCTCGAATAGTATTTAGCTACGAGAAAAGCAAAGATGAAATACAAAAACTTTTTACTGAGTTTAATGAAGATACAGACATTATTTTAGCTTTTGCAAAAACCGATAAAAGCCTCAGCGTCATGGCACAGCCGCATTTTTTATCAGCCACCGCATTAGAGCATTTAGGTGAACATTTTACTGAATGGTTAAGTCAGCTGGCTTATAAGCCCGATCTTCCTCTTGATAAGCAAAGCTACCTGGGCCCATTAGAAAAAGCCAAGCTAAGTGATTGGGCCGGCAAAGAAGAAGCGTATCCAAATTTTTGTCATATTATGCAGCATTTTAAAGAGCAGCTCAGAAGAAAGCCTAATGATATTGCCGTTATTTACCAAGAAAAAACTTATAGCTATCAAGAAATTGATCAACGTGCTCAAGCCCTAGCCTCATCTCTTTTAAACCATTTTCCTGAGCTTTTTAATACAGAACAGGTTGTAGTGGGTCTTTTGCTACCAAGAAGCTTTAATGCTTTAGTCGCAATGATGGCTATTTTTATGTTAAGAGCAGCTTATTTACCGCTGGACCCAGCCTACCCCACAGCGCGGCTTAATTATATGCTTGAAAGAAGCCAAGTTAAAATTATCCTGACTGAATCAAGCAGTAGCAGTAAGCTTAACAGTCCTTCGGTTTGTTTTGTTAATATTGAACAAATTGACTATAGCAAGCCGGCTCTTTTGCCTGAATTTGATTATCAAGCGACTGACCCGGCTTATGTTATTTTTACCTCAGGCTCTACCGGCAATCCTAAAGGCGTAATATGTCATCACCAGAATATTTTAAATAGATTTGAGTGGTACTGGCGGCAATTTCCCTATCAAGTAGACGAGGTAACTTGCCAAAAGGCCTCTTTAAACTTTGTTGATTCGGTATGGGAGTTTTTTTGTCCTTTATTAAAAGGTGTGCCCATTGTTATTTTTGAAGAATCCGTTATTAGCAATATCACTTCTTTTATTGAAGCTCTTGAACATTATAAAATAAGCAGAATTGATTTATCTCCCTCACTGTTAAGTTTGCTGCTAAATGAAATAGAGGCCCACCAGTATGACCTAAAACAGCTTAAGCTTTGGGTGGTTACCGGTGAGGAAATGCCAATCAAGCTAGCGAGACGTTTTAGAGAATTAGTTCAGGCTAAATTGATGAACCGTTACGGTTCAACTGAAGTGAGTTCTTTTCTATGGTATGACATATCGCAAGACCCTTTAGCCGGACAGCATTTACCCATAGGCAGGCCTATTCCTAATTTATATTGCTATGTCCTAGACCAGAATAAACAAGAAGTAGGCATTGGTATTCCCGGTGAGCTTTATGTTGCAGGCGTTGGCTTGGCTATTGCTTATTTAAATCAGCCAGAACTCACATCACAGCGTTTTATAGAAATTGAAGGCCTCAATCCGCAGACTAATCGATTTTATAAAACAGGAGATTTGGTCCGATATCTAAGTGATGGCAACTTAGAATACTTAGGTCGAGCTGACAATGTGCTTAAAGTAAAAGGAGTGCGTGTTGAGCCAGAAGAGATTGAGGTGGTATTAAACCAGTTTCCGGCATTGCAACAGGCTATTGTCAAAGTCGAAGCGATTCAAGATCATTCGGTTTTAGTTGCATATTGTCAGGCCAAAACAAATATAGATCTTGCTCAGCTTAAAGCAGACTTATTAATTTATTTGAAACAGCAGCTGCCCAGTTATTTTATTCCGTCCAAGTTTTATTTTGTAGCATCCTTTCCGCTTAATGAAAACGGGAAACTTGATAGAAAACAGCTCAGCCCACCAAAAGAACCCCAAACGACAGAAAGCTATCAACCTAAAAATGCCATTGAAACTAAGCTTTGGGCAATTTGGCAAAACTTGTTAGGAGTGAGCTTTATAGCTAAAGAAGATGATTTTTTTAGCTTGGGAGGCGACTCATTGCTGGCAATTAGCTTGAGTTCTAGAATTAAACAACAATTTGATGTTGAGATTAACCCGGCTGAGATTTTTGATTCACCTGCTCTTGCTGATTTGGCTAAAAAAATTGAATCTTTACAGCAAAAGCGCCCCGCTTCTTATTTGCCTCATAGCGAAAGCTCTCCTATTGCACCCATGTCATTTTCTCAAGAAAGCTTATGGTTTTTAGAACATTATATGGATAAGCCGGCCTATCAAGTGATTAAATTATTTAACTTGAGTGGAAAATTAAATATAGGGGCTTTAGAGCAGTCCATTAGGCAGCTTATCGAAAGACATTCGGTTTTAAGGACTGTTTTTTTAAATGATGATAGCCAGCAACCTAAACAAAAAGTCTTAAGCGCGATACCTTTTAGCTTGCAAGTTGAAAGCATTCTGCATAGCCAGTTAGATGAAAAAATCAGCCAGCTGGCAAATAAAACTTTGCCAATTGCTAATAATGTGGCCTGGGATATTCAGCTATTTCAGATAGACGCTCGCGATGAATACTTATTGCTTATTCATATGCATCACATCATTACAGATGACTGGTCACTGTCAATTTTTTACCGTGAGCTCGCTGCTTTATATCAATCTAATATTGAGCAATGCCCTGCTGATTTGCCTAAATTGGAGCTGAGTTATCAAGATTACAGCCGCTATCAGCAAGACAGCTATCGAGCAGGAAACTATGAAAAGGAAATTCATTACTGGAAAAATCAGCTAAAGGATGTAGAGTCCTTGCAATTATTCCCTTTAGCTTGGGAATCTCCCGGCTCAAAATTGAGCCAGACTTGCAAAAATAGTATTTCAACAGAGCTTCAGCAAAAGTTTGAGCATTTGGCCCAGCAATGCAAGCTCACTCCATTTATGATTTACCTTGCAGCTTTTTTTATATTGTTAGGCCGATACAGCAAGCAATCTGACATAGCCATAGGAACTCCTATTGCTAATCGAGACTTAGCTGGGACCGAGCAGGTTTTTGGTTATTTTCTTAATACTGTAGTTATTAGGTCGCAGCTTGAGCCTGAGCTAGATTTTATCAGTTTTTTACACAGCATAAAATCAACCTGTATAGCGGCTCATCGTAATCAAAACTTAGCTTTTGAAAAAGTGGTGGAGGCCATAGGGGCTAATCGAGATATTGGCAATAACCCTTTATTTCAAACTTTATTTGTGTATCAAAATATAAATGATATTGAACCCTTGCATCTCACAGGCTTATCACTTACAGAGATAGAGCTACCTGCCCCAAGAACCGGTTTTAATTTAAACTTTATGCTTAAAGTCGGTCGAGACAACAGTTTAAATATTGAGACAGAATATCGTCCTGAAGTTTTTCCTGAGAATTTTATAAGGCAGTTTAATGAGCATTATGCTCGACTTTTGTTGCAGATCGCGCAGCAGCCTAACTTATCTATCCAGTCCTATTCCTTATTGAGCAATTCAGATTCAGGCAATTTGTTTATTCAAGGCCCCGCTGTTCCAATTAGGCCTAAAACCATTATTCAATTGTTTGAAGAGCAGGTAGAGCGTAGCCCAAACAAAATAGCCTTACATTACCAATCTGTAAGCCTTTCTTATGCTGAGCTTAAACAAAAAGTAGATTCTCTTGCTGGTTATATTGCTTCAATAGATCAGGAAAATAGCCCTTATCTTCCTATTATGATGGAGCGCGGTATTGAGCTTGTGGTATCTATATTGGCAGCGCTCAAAGCCGGCTATGCTTATGTCCCGCTTGATCCTGAAATCCCCACTCATTCATTGGCACACATTCTGAAGGAAACGGGAACTAAATTAATTTTGTGTTCTTCCTATATATTGAACAATAATAGCTTTTTGCAAGAGGCTAATTTTCAAAAGCTATTGGTTGACGAATTAAGGCTGGATCAAAAGTCAGCATTGATGGATTTTAAAACTTCAGAGCTAGCTTATGTAATTTATACATCAGGTTCTACCGGTAAGCCTAAAGGCGTTATGATGTCGCATTACGCCGTAGTAAACCGACTGATTTGGATGCGAGATGTATATGGCTTTGATCAGTCACAGGTTATGTTGCAAAAAACCCCCATTGCCTTTGATGTTTCAGTGGGTGAAATATTTTTACCATTGGTGGTTGGTGCGAGTTTGCACATTTTGCCTGAAGGCATGCATAGAGATATCCCTGGTCTTGTTCATTATATTCAATCACAGGGCATTAGCGCTTTGCATTTTGTGCCTGCCTACCTGAATTTATTTATCAATTACCTTATTGATAATAAAATCAGTTGCCCTTCTATTAACAAAATTTTTTCAGCAGGAGAGGCATTAACCAAGGCGTTAGAAACTAAATGTCTAACCGCGCTTAATGCTAAAATTTACAACGTTTACGGCCCAACTGAAACCGGTGAAGCAACCTACTATGACTGTGCAATGACGCATCCTTACCAATCAGTCCCAATAGGCCGACTTATTTATAATAGCGTTGCTAAGGTAGTCGATGAGCAAGATCAAGACTGTCCCTATTTCATTGCTGGTGAGCTTCTAATAGGCGGTTTATGTGTGGCTGATGGCTATCTTGGTAACCCAGAGCTGACTGAATCCCGTTTTATCAAAAAAGCTGAGACCCGTTATTATAAAACAGGAGACCTAGTGGTCCAACTTCCAGACCAAAACCTTGTTTTCTTAAATAGAATGGATAAACAAATTAAACTCAATGGAGTTAGAATAGAGCCGGAAGGTATTGAGTCTGTAATGATGTCTTATCCAGGAGTTGAACAGGTAAGCGTTCTACTCATTTCAAGCGCTAATCATAAATCTCTCGCTGCTTTTTATGTCAGTAAAACGCTTATTGCAGCCGATGCTCTGATAGCTTACTTAAAGCAGCATTTGCCTTCCTATGCCATTCCATCGGCGTTTTGTCACCTTGAAAAGCTTCCTCTAACGCTTAATGGCAAAGTTGACCGTAAGCGTTTAATTGAAAAATTCAGCTCAACTATAGAGCACAACGAAAGTGTATATGAGCCCGCTAGCACGGCAGCTGAGGAAATTCTGCTTGGTATTTGGCAGAAATGCCTGCCCTCCTCTTCTTTTGGAGTTAAACAAAAGTTTTTCGAGCTGGGCGGACACTCCTTGTTGGCAATGCAGCTGGTGCTTGAGATCAATCGTCTGTTCAATGCCAATTTTTCTGTATCATGGGTATTTAGAAACCAAACCATTAAAGACCAAGCAGCTGAGATTAGCCAGTCTCATCAATCTCATCCTGTCATTACTTTCAATAGAGGACCGGCTGAGACCTTGTTCTTTTTTAGCCCCTATACAAGCAGCGCTATGGTGTATAAAGCTTTGTCAGGACATCTTAAAGCTGAACTGTCTTTTTCAGTCATTGAGAGCATGACACTGTTGGAACAAGACAATGCCACTATTTCTATCGAAGCCCTGGCTTCACGCTGTATTGCTTATATCAAAGGCCAGCAAGCTCATGGGCCATACAGTCTTGGCGGTTGGTCATTTGGAGGTGTATTAGCCTATGAGGTCGCTAGACAGCTGATACAAGATGGCGAAGTCGTTTCTGCTGTTTTCTTGATTGATAGCCATTTGATTGACTCAAACAGCTTTAAAGATAAATCAATGGACCCTTCTGAAATATTATTCAATCGCATGCCAGTTTCAATACTAAATAGGCTTGAACAGCTTGAAAAAGCCGCTGCAAATAAGCTTGTAGCACTATTTAAGTGTGGTGCCGGTATGATGGCTAGCTATAAGCCAGGTCTGTTGCAGACTAAACTTGTGCTTATTAAAGCAATAAAAAACTCAAGTGATAATGTGTATTCAATAAAATCTGACAATGGCTGGAAAGCCCATGCATCTGATCTTAATATCATAGAACTTGATGCTGACCATTACCAGATCATTGAGCCCCCATGTGCTGAACAAGTAGCTGAAGTGATCAACAAACAGCTCCAAGGGGGTTAATGTCAATTAGTGCCAAAATCCTAATATCCATCCATATAGTGCAAATTGCACAATATGATAGCCTGCGTCTATTAGCTGTAGTTTGAAGTTTCGATTGCTAAACATATATTGGATGCTTAAAGAGGTCGCTACAAAAAATACGCCAATAACTAAGCCTAATTTTAATCCTTCTTTCCAATTAAGCGTCGGGCCCATTAATAGGGCAAAGGCAAATGCAGCAAGAAACGCCATAATAAAAAACATCGCAAAAGTCTTTGCGCTGTGCGACTTTTTAAGCTCAGGTGCTATTCCAGACTCTTTTTTCCATAAATTGCCAAACAGTATTGGCGAATACCAAAGCCCGCCTAAGATAAATGCAGCAACAGTTGAAGCGATGACTGCCCAAATATTAATAATTCCCATAAGTTCTCCGTTAATTAAAAATGTTTTAATCTTATAGCAGATTAGGCATAATACTTGCCTATATTAACTGAAATCAGGAAAGAAAACATGAGCGCTGAGCAATCACAGTCCCAGATTGAATTTGCCATTCAAAAAATTTTTACTAAAGATATTTCATTCGAATCCCCGAATTCTCCGCTTGTTTTTAAGGACCAATGGCAGCCTGAAGCTAATGTCGACATCAATACTCAGTCAAATCCGCTAGAAGAAGGTCAGTATGAAGTCGTTCTTTCTATTACCGTTACTGTTAAAGTAGAGCAAAAAACTGCTTTTTTAGTTGAAGTAAAACAAAGCGGTATTTTTACAATCCAAGGAGTAAGCGCTGATCAGCTTGGGCATATTTTAGGTGCATACTGCCCTGCCACTTTATTTCCTTATGCCAGAGAAGCGGTAGCTAGCATTATTAACCGTGGAGGCTTCCCTCCTTTGTCTTTAGCACCGGTTAATTTTGATATGTTATATCAACAAAGTTTGGCCCAACAAGAAGTCAAGCACTAAGCATTTGCCTTTTCAAAGGCGTCAATCTAATTGGATCCCCGATTAAGTCGGGGATTACCTACCAATAAATTGCCAAGAAAACCGTCAATTTATACGTTGCATCATAATAAATAAGATCAGACTAAATAACATGATCGGAGCAGCAGCTCCAAGAAATGATGGAATAGGAAACAGTAAGCTAAATGAGCTGAAAAACTGGTTGGCAATATAAAAAGCAAAGCCGGCAAATACGCCCACCACCACTCTAAGCCCATTGTTAGCAGAACGCAGAGGCCCAAACACAAAAGGTACTGCCATTAGCATTAACACCACCAAGCTCAATGGCTGAAAGATTCTGCTCCAGAATTGAAGTTTATAAGGTTTGATATCTAATGCGTTTTGTTTGCGATATTCTATATAGGAATATAAAGATGGCAATGTCATATCCTGCGGATCCATGCTTATAATTTGAAGCAAATGAGGTGAAATTAAACTGGGCTCAGTAAGACGATTAGCGGTCGTTTGGATCACTTGATTATCGCTAATTTTGGTATCACTCACTCCAGTTAAAGTCCATTGGTCATTTTCAATTTGTGCAGACTGGGCCATTTTTACTTCGTTAAGCTGATTATTATCAATAGTAAAGCTCACTAAGTTTAATAAATTCCCACTAGGCCGGGTTTGCCCAATATAGACAAAATGGTCTCCTGACTTAAGCCAAGTTGCGGTTGCTAATACCAACAGGGCCTGGGGATTGCTTTGCTGATTTTGTTTTAAGTAAGCTAAATGTCGGGTGTATGGAGAAATATAAGTGCTTAGCAAATAAGCAAACACCAGTAAAAATGATGCAGCAAGTAATACTCCCCGGCTAATTTGGTATATGGAAACCCCGGCTGCCTGCATAGCAATCAATTCGCTTTTTGAGGCAAGTGAGCCCAAACCGACCAAGGTCCCTAAAAATGCTGACACAGGCAGCATTAAGTATAGATCGGTGGGCAATCGCAGCAACACAAAAACCAAGGCATCAAGCAAGGAATAGCCGGCCCCCAATGAGCCTATTTGCACAATAAAGGTGAAAATAATATCAATGCCTACCAGTACAACTGTAACGCCTAAAATTGCCAATAAGACAGTGGTGAGGATATAGCGCATTAACTTCCACATAGGCTTACCTTCTTATCCTTAATAAATGGCGCCAACCACCTTCCAGCTGAACCAACTTGGCGCTCGCTAATAAAAAAAACAGTAAATGTACAGACCATAGGCCATACCAGGCAGGAATTTTATCACTTGCTACTAAAGATCGAGTGATTGACAACAAATTAAAGTAAATAATAAACAAGGCAATAGCATAAAACAGCTTTGAATAGCGCCCTCCTCTTGGCCTGACATAACATATTGCAACACCAAGCAGACTGACCACTAGAACGGTTATGGGCAAAGTAAAGCGCCATTGTAATTCTGCACTTGCAGCAGGAGAATGAGTTTTAAATAATTGCCAAGTAGTAAATGCGCTTAGATCAGTACGGACAAAATTGTAAGTGGGCTGCTGAATTTCTGCCGTATAAGAATCAAAGGTCACCATTTGATAATTCAGCTGACCTAATGTCGCAGAGTATTCCCTGCCTTGTTTTAATACAAGATACTGGTTTTGGGTGTTGGGGTCAGTTTTCATATAGCCATAAGGGGCTAAAATAACCTGTACCGCTCCACTTGGCATAGATTTATAGATAAATAAGTTCTTGCTCAAACTGGTTTGGGGGTCTGTTTCTCCAATATATACAATCTCATTCCCACCCTGTAAACCAATAAATCTTCCAGTTTCAACTAAATTGATGTTGCTTGATGCCTTTTGTGAGGAAATGGCAATTAAGCTGTCTTGGTGATAGCTCATTTCAGGAATGACATATAAAGATAGTAAAGACAAAATTCCAAACAAAAGCAAAGCAGGCTTTAGAGTAATTTTACATAGCTGCCACCAGCTCATGCCACAAGCCATCATAACGAGCAGCTCACTGTCGGCAAACATTCTGCCATAAACAACGATAATGGATAAGAAATAGCTGATTGGCAGCAAAATCCCAATATAGCTGGGCAAGACCACTCCGATTAAGCTTAGGATCATACTAAAAGTCATGGCCCCACCAGCCGCCATAGAAAGGTAGCGTACAAACATAAGGCTTATCATGATGACCAGCAAAACCAACATGATAGCAAGCATCATGTGAAATACTTCACGCGATAAATATTTCAATAAAATCACAATAGAACTCTCATTACAGAACCTGCAGCTATTTTAGCTTATATAGATGAAACTGAATATATAATTGTGATAAGGTACTACTAATAGTGTATAAGAATGAGCGTTTTATGATCAAAGATAAGTTTATTGCTTTCTGCGGGCTATTACTGGTGACATGTCATGCTTTCGCGATTTCTCCAATGCAAGCGCCAAATCCAGGGCCTGTCATCACAAAAAATATTAATCAGCTCATGCAAAAAGATCATATTCCAGGTGTTGCGGTTGAGCTCTATCTAAACGGACAGCCTTATTCTTATTATTTTGGTTATCGAGACCTGGCACACAAATTACCGGTAACGAGTAAAACCTTGTTTGAAATAGGCTCTATTACCAAATTATTTACCTCATTATTGCTTGCCATAGAAGTAAACCAGGGCAATATGCAACTCAATGACCCTTTAGGGAAATATTTACCCTCCTTGCGGCAAAATATCGTTCCTGCTTCTAGCATTAGTCTAGAAGAACTGGCAACTCACACTTCCGGTTTAGCTTTAAACTCCCCTCTGCCTTTGAATGCCACATTTAACATTAATACAGTGAATACGCTCCATCAATATTTATTCAACTGGAAGCCTGCTGCTCCTATTGGTAGCCAGTGGCAGTATTCTGACTTTGGCATAGGCCTATTGGGCATGAGCATTGAGGATAAAATAGGCTGGCCATATAATAAGTTGGTTGAAGCTTACATCTTTAAACCTTTAAAAATGAAGGACTCTGGCATTAATGTGCCAAGTTGGCGCTTTGACTATGCGCAAGGTTATAGCAATGGCCAAGCTGTGCCGCATATGAAGATGGAAATGTTTCCAGCCACTGGCGCGATTGAGGCTTCACCAAGAGATATGCAGCATTTTTTAAGCGCTGCTCTCATATTGCCTGGAACCCCCTCTTCTATTTCATCTGCCATGAAAATGACCGAAGCTCCTTATGTGCAAACCTCTAGTATGCAACAGGGTTTGACATGGGAAATGTATTCATTTGACCCTGAAGACCCCTCCTTTACCGCGCAACCCGCTGATAAGAATTTTGGCCCTATGCCGGCTACACAGCTTACTGGGTCACAGTCTGCTGTTTATGATGAAGGACTTTTATTACAAATAACAGGTGCGACAACTGGCTTTCGCTCCTATATTGGATTAATACCCAACACTAAAACCGGGGTGCTTATTTTGGCTAACAGTTATTTTGATGAAGGCGATCTAGTCAATACAGGCCGCTGCATCCTTGTACAACTTCAACATCAATAATTAGGACCCATATTATGTCTATTACTTTGGAACAAAGCTTAGCTGTAGAATTTAAACTGCTTGATGCTGACCCAGCTCAAAAAGCGGCAGACTGTCTAGTCTTAGGGGTCTGGCATGACAAAAAAATAGCGGCAGATAAACTCAATAAAGAAACGGCCCAGTTCCTGCAAAAATCTCTAAAGCAAGTCGATATGATGGGCAAAATAGGCCAAACCATGATGCTATACCATGTTCCAGGGGTAAAAGCGGCATCAGTTTTATTGGTGGCATGCGGCAAAGCCAGTGAATTAAATGAATCGCATTACAAAAATATATACAGCACTATGCTTAAAGCTTTGTCTGCAGCGCATGTTAAAACTTCAATCTGCTGCCTAAACCAGCTTAGTATCAAAGGCCGGGACATTGAATGGTCTATCCGCTTTGCTGTTGAAACAATTTGCTATGAACTTTATGATTTTGCCTATTTTAAAACTAAGCATGAAAAGCTTAAATTAGCTGAGATGCAATTTGCTATCGCCAGCAAAGACAAGCGTAAAATAGGAGCGGTATTAGAGCAAGCTCAAATTATCGCTGAGGCAGTCCGTTTTGCTAGAGACCTTGGCAATATGCCTGCTAATGTATGCACCCCCTCTTATCTTGCCAAACAAGCATTAGGCTTTAAAAGTCTATCCAAAAAGGTCAAAGTTGAAATTTTAGACCGTGAAAAGCTTCAAGAAATCGGGGCTAATTCCATTCTGGCGGTGGCACAAGGCAGCACGGAGCCTTGCCAGCTTGTGACCATGCAATATGAAGGCGGCAAAAAAAGCGCTGCCCCTATTGTTTTGATAGGTAAAGGAGTTTGTTTTGATACGGGTGGAATCTGTATTAAGCCTAGAGAAAACATGAACATGATGAAAATGGACATGTGTGGAGCGGCTACTGTTATGGCAGTATTTGGGGCCGTGGTAAAAATGGGATTGGCTATTAATTTAGTCGCAGTAGCCCCTTGCGTTGAAAACATGCCAGATGGTAAGGCCTATCGCCCTGGGGATATTATTAAAAGCATGTCCGGACAGAGCATTGAAGTGCTTGATACCGATGCTGAAGGAAGGCTTATTTTATGCGATGCTTTAACCTACTGTGAACGCTTTGAGCCTGAATGTGTAATTGACGTTGCTACTCTAACAGGCGCTATCATGGTCGCATTGGGCCAACATTTAACGGGCTTATATGCGAATCATGACCCGCTTGCGCATGCCTTGCTAAGAGCTGGCAAAGAAAGTGATGATCTTGCTTGGCATATGCCTATTACTGAGGATTTCCAAAAACAAATTGATAGTAAAATTGCTGATATGGCCAACCTTGGCGGGCCTTACGGCGGTAGCATCACTGCTGCATGCTTTTTATCAAGATTTGCTAAGAAGTACCATTGGGCCCATTTAGATGTGGCCGGAACAGCTATGGCAAAGGAAGGTGCACGCGGCCGCCCTGTTAATTTACTCATTCAATATCTCATTGATAGACTAAAGCATTAATTTGTGTTGGTTTTTTTCTGAGTTGAAGATAAAATAGCGAACTAATAACAATAAAAAAGATAGCTTTGCGCCAAAAATTATCAGGGGGAGGTAAATTATGGTGCTATCAAATATGCCTAAATTCTTTCGCTTTTCGTCCCTGTTTTCTTAAATTAAGGGGAAAAACTATGGCTTTTAAACATATACCATCTAGAGTGCGCTTCGTCTGTGAAGAAGAAGAAAAAGCACAATTTTCTTCTTCGCATTGTTTGGTGGCTGTAAGCGTTGTTGGCCAGCCTAAAAGTGATGGCGATAAATTTGCTGCCACTCTTAAAAGAATTAACGAGCGCTTTAAAAAATGCACTATTTTATTGGGTGATAGCCTGCATCGCCATACTTTCAAGATTTTTGATGAAAACGCCTCTTCTAATGAAAGCTATTATAAGCAATCCATTAAAGCAGGCAATGAATGGCTAGCCAGAAATTGCCATGCTGTTGACTCCCTTACTATTCCTCATACTATTATTCGCTGGGATGAATGGCTTAATCACTCCAATTATAGCTCTATGAAAGATATGATTGATGAGCTTTATGATAAAAATGCTAACTTTAGAATAGCGATGTTTGAAAGCGTTAAAGAGTTTTTGTTGCGATTAGATAGAAACTATAAGCCAGTAAATTGTACCAATGCTTTTAAGTGCAGCGCAGAATACCTGAAAGAAGAATGTGCTGTCATGCAGTTGATGACTGCTTATGATTATAACTATATTCTTTATCCTGCTGCTGATAGGCCTGCAGCAATGCAGTTAACTTACGACACGCTGATCAAGCCCTATCATCCTCATTGCATGAAATGGGTGGAAATTCGAGTTGAGCTTAAAAAAAATAAGCCTTCTCAAATAATTGAACTGTATGAAACGGCATAAACTAACTTAGGCCTTAGATAGTAATGACTAAAAAAAGTTCAAAAAAGAACATTAGCAAATTATCTAGTGTCTGGCCCAATATCGAGAATTTTATCGCTATTATGCCGGGCAATATCTACTGGAAAGACAGAGGCGGCCATTATTTAGGTTGTAATGCCAAACAGGCTAAAGCTTTAGGTTTAAAAGACCCCGAAGAAGTTATTGGTAAAACCATCAAAGAACTATTGCCAAACGATGCCGGCAACATTGAGGCTACTGACAACTTGGTAATGGAAACAGGAATAGAGGCAACTTTAGAAGAGCCTCTTGCTGACGGTAAAACCTATCTTTCCAAAAAGATTCCTATTAAAGATCAATCTGGCGCAGTTATTGGCTTAGTAGGTATTTCATTTGATATTACCGACCGAAAAAAAGAAGAACAAAAGCTTAAACAAGAGCGAAATACCAGTCAGCTTACTCTTGATAATATTCTTGAAAATATACAAGGCAATATCTTTTGGCTGGATCGAAATGAAGTCATTTTGGGCGCCAATAAACTTCAAGCTGAAATTTTGGGATTTAGGTCGCCTGATGACATTGTAGGCAAAACGGTTTTCGAGGTTACTCCCCCGCAAGTGGCCGAAGAGCTGCATAAAGTTAACCAAGAGGTGCTGGCAACAGGACGAACTGTTAACGTTGAGGAATTGCTGACTCATCAAGACGGCAGCGCTTCTTTTTTCTTATCGCAAAAAGTCCCTATGCGCGACTATCAAGGCAATATTGTAGGGCTGCTTGGTATCGCTTTTGATATTACCAGCAAAAAACAAGCTGAAAAACTTGAAAAAGAAAAAGCAGTATCTGAAGAAAAAGTCCAAACCATGAAAATGCTGGCAGCCACCATTGCCCATGAGCTAAGGACGCCTTTAGCTTCAATCAGTGCATTATCAACCGCTATTAAAGTATTTCTTCCCGCCCTCATAGAAGGTTATCAGCTAGCCGAGCAACATGAGCTGCCTGTGAGCAGCATTACCCATGCTCAAATTGAATCACTAAAAACCCTTCCTGATGACTTTAACCAAATTATTAATTCAGCGAATACCTTTATTAATATGCTATTGGCTAAAGTTAACCTAGAGCAAACCAAGCCCACTAATATCACCACCCTTTCTATGGCGAATTGTGTTGAAAAGGCTTTAAAACAATATCCTTTCAATATAGGCGGCAGAGGACTGGTACAGTGGAATGGCAGCAATAATTTCTTTTTTAAAGGCGATGAGCTGTTAATTACTTATGTGCTATTTAATTTGCTTAAAAACGCTATCTACTATGTTACTGCTGCAGGCAAAGGCAATATTGACATATGGCTTGAGCAAGGGGCGGAGTACAACAACTTGCATTTTAAAGATACTGGAAAAGGCATTCCAGTTGATATTCTGCCGCATATTTTTGAACAGTTTTATAGCAGAACTCGCCATGGTACCGGGGTGGGTCTGGCTTTTTGTAAAATGGTAATGACCACCTTTAATGGAAATATCAGCTGCCAGTCTGTTGAGGGAGAATTTGCACATTTTATTCTTTCATTTCCAGTAATTGAACAAAATTATGAAAATTAAAGCTATAATCTTATTTAGCAAAACTAGAGCTAAGGGTCTTTAAAATGCTTATCAATCAAATCCCCTACTGTTACCATCCTAGCACTATAATCTTACTTGATGATGATGTGCATTTCCTTAAATCATTAGCTTTGCAACTTAGCGCCTGTTCAAGCTGCCTGCCCTATCAAAATCCTTTTGAGGCTTTGGAGTTCATCAGGAAATACCAGGTAGAACCTTTTACTGATCGCTGCATTATCCATAATAGTGCTATTGCCCAAGATGAACCTGAGCTTAAAATTGACCTTCGACAAATTTATAAAGAACTGTTTAATCCTCATCGATTTTCAGAAATAACGGTTGCCCTAGTCGATTACTCAATGCCAGGTATGAACGGGGTTGAATTTTGCCGTCAAATAAAAAACCGCGACATTAAAAAAATTATGTTAACTGGTGAAGCCGATGCAGCGATTGCAGTGCAGGCATTTAATGAAGGCGTTATTGATAAATTTATCATGAAAGGCGCCTCTGATATGATCGAAGAGGTTAATAAAGCTATTTATGAAATGCAGCTTAAATACTATCTGGACTTATCACGGGTATTGACTGTTGCACTTGAAAATAATCAAGCTTTTGCCCCTAGCTTCCTTAATGACCCCGAATTTAGCCAATTGTTCTATAAAATCATTGAGCAAAATAAAATAGTTGAGTTTTACTTGTTGGAGAATACAGGTAACTTCTTGTTAATGGATGCCAAAGGTAAAATTAGCTGGCTTGTTGTCTGTGATGAAGCCCAGATGAAGCTTTTTTATGAATTTGCTAAAAGCGAACATGAGCAAGAGCCAGTTGAAGATTCTGATAAAATAGTCAGCTCAATTGCTAAAAGACAGAAAATTCCATTTTTCTTTTTGGAAAGAAGCTATGATATTCCTGTCTATGAATGGGAGCCTTATTTACATCCTGCTACCGAGGTTCAGACTAAGGTCAGGAAGTACTATTACGCCCTTATTAAAGGCCAATCAGTCTATCCATTAGACAACCAGCAAATTTTGCCTTTTAGCCAATATGGAATTAAGCAGAATTCAGCCAAGTAATGCTTTTCAGCCAGCCCTAAGCTGGGTACAATAATTGCCATATTAATATGGCATATGAGTACATCCATGGAAAAAACTTATTCCCCAAAGGACATTGAATCCGCGCTTTATCAAAAATGGGAGCAGGCAGGCTATTTTAAACCTCAGGCTAAAGGCCTGCCCTTTTCTATTATGTTACCGCCGCCCAATGTTACCGGAAGCTTGCATATGGGACACGGGTTCCAGCAAACCCTGATGGATATATTAATTCGATATCATCGCATGCAAGGTGACAATACTTTATGGCAGCCAGGGACTGATCATGCTGGAATCGCCACGCAAATGGTGGTAGAAAACCAGCTGCATGCCAAAGGGCAATCTCGTTATGATTTAGGTAGAGAGGCTTTTGTTGAAAAAGTCTGGCAATGGAAAGCTGAATCAGGTGGCAATATTACCAAACAAATGCGCCGTCTGGGCACCTCTCCAGACTGGTCTCGTGAGCGCTTTACCCTAGATGAAGGTTTATCTAAAGCAGTCAAGCAAGCCTTTATTAGCTTATATGAAGACGGACTAATCTACCGCGGCAAACGTTTGGTAAACTGGGACCCAGTTATGTTGACCGCTGTGTCAGACCTCGAGGCTAATCCGGTTGAAGAGCAAGGTTCGCTCTGGCATATCCGCTATCCTTTAGAAGATGGCTCAGGCTTTTTAGTGGTTGCCACAACCCGCCCTGAAACAATGCTGGGTGATGTTGCAGTAGCTGTGCATCCTGATGATGAAAGATATCAACATTTAATTGGAAGAATGCTAAAGCTGCCTCTCACTGATAGGCTGATTCAAATCATCGCTGATGAATACGTTGACCCAAGCTTTGGTACAGGTTGCGTTAAAATCACTCCGGCCCATGACTTTAATGACTATGAAGTGGGTAAGCGCCATCAGTTGCCTTTAATTAATATTTTTACTGAAACTGCTCATTTGAATGAAAATACCCCTGTTGTTTATCAAGGTTTAGAGCGTTTTGTTGCCCGCAAAAAAATAGTCGCTGATTTAGAGGCTTTAGGCTTGTTAGAAAAGATCCAGCCCCATGTTTTAAAGGTCCCTAGGAATGAAAGAGGCAATGCAGTGCTTGAGCCTTATTTAATGGACCAATGGTATGTGAAAACCAAACCTTTGGCAGAGCCGGCCATTAAAGCAGTGGAATCTGGAAAAATTAAATTCATTCCTGAAAACTGGGGCAATACCTATTTTGAGTGGATGCACAATATTCAAGACTGGTGTATTAGCCGTCAATTATGGTGGGGACACCGCATTCCAGCCTGGTATGATAAAGACAATAATATCTATGTTGGCTGGGATGAGCAGTCAGTTAGAGATCAGCATAAGCTCCCGGACCATGTTGAACTCAAGCAAGATGAAGACGTATTGGATACTTGGTTTTCATCTGCATTATGGCCCTTCTCAACTCTAGGCTGGCCGGAACAAACCCCTGAGCTTAAGAACTTTTATCCGACTTCAATTTTGATCACCGGCTTTGACATTATCTTTTTCTGGGTGGCCAGAATGGCGATGTTTGGTCTCCATTTTATGAAAGAAGTGCCTTTTAACGAAGTCTACATCACAGGCCTGATTCGAGATAGCGAGGGCCAAAAAATGTCAAAAACCAAAGGCAATGTGCTTGATCCGGTGGATTTGATTGACGGCATCGATCTGGACAGCTTAATCCAAAAACGTACTTATGGCATGATGCAGCCCAAACTGGCTGAAAAAATTACTCAGGCGACTAAAAAACAATTTCCGGAAGGCATCCCTGCTTTTGGTACCGATGCTTTACGCTTTACCTTCTGCGCTTTAGCTTCCACTAGCCGAGATATCAATTTTGACGTGCAAAGGATGGAAGGATATCGCAACTTTTGCAATAAATTATGGAATGCGACCCGTTTTGTATTGATGAATGTTGAAGCTCAGCCCATTAAGCAAGCGAGCAATTTAAGTCCGATTGATCATTGGATCCATGCTAAATTGGACCAATGTATCGCCAATGCCCATCGCTATTTAGCTGAGTATCGCTTCGATTTGTTGGCACAAAACATTTACGACTTTGTTTGGAATGAGTACTGCGATTGGTATTTGGAATTTGCCAAAGTAATATTAAACGGTGATCAGTATAATGACTCGCAAAAAGCAGCCACCCGCTATACCTTAGTCTCTGTGCTTGAACAAGTGTTAAGGTTGGCTCATCCTATTATTCCTTTTATTACAGAAAGCATTTGGCAATCTGTGGCCCCTGCTCTATCGATATCAGCCGATAGCATTATGCTGCAAGCCTACCCTAAAGCTGAAAATAACGATAATGATCAGGCTAGCCTGACTGTAGAGCGAGTTAAGCTATTAATAGGCGCTATTAGAGCATTGCGCTCTGAAAATAACGTGCCGCCCAGTAAGTTAGTCAAACTGCTTATTCAAGGGGCTAGTCAGATGGCCAAAGACAGCAATAGAGCTTTTGAACCTTTTATCAAGCAGTTGGGTAGACTTGAAGAGATTGAGTATTTAAGCTCAAATGACAGCCCTCCTCCTTCCGCTAGTTTTTTAATGGATGATATTCAATTTCATATACCGTTAGTCGGTTTGGTGGATGTTCAAGCTGAAATTGAGCGTTTGCACAAAGAATTGAATAAATATGCAGAAGAAATCATGAGGCTTGAAGCTAAATTGGCCAACCCTCAGTTTGCCGATAAAGCACCAGAAGCTGTGGTTGCCAAAGAAAAAGAAAAGCTGCATAAAGCTAAAGAAGCGCAAAGCTTACTAAGCTTGCGCTTAACTGAGCTAAAAAGCTTATAAGCCGGCACCCTTGGCAATGCTTGGTTCTTCACCATAATTTAAGCGTTGTGTGCGCCACATGCTTTTTTCAGCGGTAGGCGGTGCATCTATCGTAATGGTCCTATCTTTAACCGGGGTAGTGCCGGTTGGAGTAGCCCGCCCTTTGTTAACTTGGGCTATAACCGCTTTACGGTGACTATCGATTTGGGCCCCGCGACCCTGGCTAAGGCGTTTTCTTTTATGCTTTTCTGAAGCCGCCTCTCCTATTTTGGCCTCTGCAGCAGATCTTAATGGTCTAGGCTGCGGCTCAGCATCCAGCTCTTCTGCTAAAGAGCCTAGAGAGCTTACCGAGCTATTTCTTGAGGTGTTGACGGAAGTTTCGCGGGCTAAGGCATCCTCAGGGCTTTCTTCAACATCACAGTCTAAAAAGCAGCAACTTGATCTGATTTTAATTGGTTTTGCTTGAGGACCGTCGGCCAACTTTTGATAAACATCTTTTTCTTCTGCAACTGAACTTGAGTTAAACATAATTTGGCCTATATATCATTTTTAAGCAGCACTTCGGATTTGCCAGAGCTGGTTTTTATATTTTTTTTTGGACTGGGCTTTTTGTCTGAAAAACAGCAAAAAAACCGAGCAAAGCTAAAGCTGGATTGCTGTTTTCTGCGTCTATATTCCTTTGCTTGCATGCTTGTTTCAAATAAAAGCTGCCCGCCACCTTGAGTAGTATCTAAATCTTTTCCTTTATGCATATTTAAGCCTCCTTGTTTTTTTAAGTTATTTTACTCAAAATTTAATGATTATTTGCCTATAAATTAATCTCGAAACAATGGTGAATATTAGGCCTTCTAATAAAATCAGGCGGCAAACAAGCTTTACTAATTTCCTTGATTTTTAATGGACTCAAAGCGTTATAGTCCAATTTAAATGAACGCAGATTGTTTGAAAAGAACAGTACGCCGTTAGGCTTGAGCAAGCGAATTGCCGCTTGAATTAATTTAGCATGGTCTCTTTGTACATCAAAGGTTTCTTGCATTCTTTTGGAATTAGAAAAACTGGGAGGGTCAATGAAAATCACATCAAATTTCTCTGTGGCCTGTTCCAACCACTGTAGGCAATCTGCTTGAATAAACTCATGTTTTGATAAATTGATTTCATTTAAGCTGAAATTGCGCTTGCCCCAATCCAGGTATGTTTTTGACATATCCACACTGCTTACCTTTTTGGCACCCGCTAGAGCCGCATGCACGCTTGCAGTGCAGGTATAGGCAAATAAATTGAGCAGGCTTTTATTGTGTGAAGCTTCAGCCACTTTTTGCCGCATTAGGCGATGGTCCAAAAATAGTCCGGTATCCAAATAGTCGCAAAAGTTTACCCATAGCTTGGCATTAGCCTCATGGATGATGTGAAACTCGCCTTTTTCTGCCAGTTTTTCATATTGCTCATCGCCCTTTTGGCGCTGCCTTTGCTTGATAAAAATATGTTCCCAACTGGCCTGGGTAAAAGCTTGAGTGGCCGCTAGGATATCCACTAAATGCTGATGGGCAACTTTGGGGTCGATGTCTTTGCCGGCCTGATATTCTTGAATATGGACAAAGTTTTCGTAAATATCGATAGCGGCTGAATATTCTGGAATGTCCGCATCATATAAGCGATAGCACTGTATTTGTTCTTTTTTACGCCAATTTCTTAAATGCTTTTCGTTTTTGGCCAAACGGTTAAGCAGCATTTTGGCATGATCAGATAGGCCCTCTTCCTGCAAAGCTTTGGCTTGTCTTAGGATCTTGTCTCGCGAAGATTCTTCTTGCTTAAATGCAGCAGATTTGACTTCAAATTTTAATAGCTCACAAGGCAAGAGCCCGTTAAATAAATGGTAAATTTTATATGGCCGCAAACCTATTGATTTCACTGAGTCCGGGTTGCCGGTAAAAATACATACTTCCCAGTTTGGATAATGCTGTTTAAGGCTTTGCCCTAGGCCTCTAAATAAACGCTCAAGTTCAGTCTGCTCGAACTCAAGGCGCTCTCCATAAGGAGGATTGCAGACTATTAAGCCTTTTATATCAGCTTGAGGCGTATCTTTTGCCAGGCTTAAAGCCAATGGGCTTAGATTGCTTGCGTCGGCTTGCTCCACTTGAATCATGTTGCTTAAGCCTGCTCGTTTAATATTAGCTTGAGCTTTGCTAATGGCTTGAGGATGGATATCCGAGCCATAAATTAAAACAGGCGGTCTTTTTAAACCGGTTTCCGATCTTGCTTTAGCTTCATCGACTAATTCCTGCCAAATGCTTTTTCGATGTTGACGCCAGCCTAAAAAGCCAAAATAAGTCCGATGCAAGCCTGGGGCAATATCATAAGCCATTAAAGCGGCCTCTATTAATAAAGTTCCGGTACCGCACATTGGGTCGAATAAAATGGGACTAGCTTGTTTTAGTTGTTCTGGCCAGCCGGACCGAACTAAAACAGCAGCAGCCAGTGTTTCTTTCAATGGGGCCTTGCCGGATTCTAAGCGATAGCCTCTTTTATGCATGCTTTCCCCTGATAAATCAAGGTTTAAGCTAAACTCATCCCCTTTAACATAGGCGTGCAAAACAACATCCGGGCGTTCGGCATTAATGCTAGGCCTTTTTCCCAGTTTATCTCGAATTTGGTCGACGATGGCGTCTTTAATTTTTTGAGCAATAAAATGCGGATGATTGATGCTGCTATGTTTGCCATCAACATCGATTCGAAATGAGCCATTAGAGGCTAGATGTTCCAGCCAGTCAATTTTAAGGCTTTCCCGATAAAGCTCATCCGGATTTTTTGCTTTGAACTTTAATAAAGGCAGGTAAATGTTATTGGCCAGCCTTGACCATAAGCAAACTTTGTAAGCCAATTTAATATCGCCGCTAAAATAAACGCCGGCCCTGGTTTCTCTTAGCTCAGTGGCTCCTAAAGCGCTTAATTCTTCAAATAATAAGCCCTCGATGCCTTTGGCGGTAGAAGCAAAAAATGAATGCATTGCAATTCCCACTAATAAAAATAGCTATTCTACCCTATTTTTGACTCTTGCAGCCTAAAAATTTACAATGCTGCCAGCAAACTGCAACAGCAAGCATTCTAATAAGGATTTGAGTCACTACATGCCAGAACTAAGCAAAATAGGTAAAAAACTAGCCCATTACACCAGCAAAGCGATTGCTGAATTTAAAATGATTGAAAAAGGCGATAAGGTGATGGTTTGCCTATCTGGTGGCAAAGATTCCTTCAGCATGCTTTGTATATTGGATTTTCTTCGCCAAAAATACCATTACAGTTTTGAAATTTTTGCTTTTACTTTAGACCAGGCCCAGCCAGGTTGGGACGATAGCGCATTAAGGGATTGGCTCAATCATCGCAAAATTCCCTATGAAATTATGCGCCGTGATACCTATTCCATTGTCAAAGAAAAAATCCCCGAAGGTCAAACTTACTGTTCGCTGTGTTCAAGGCTTCGTCGCGGCACTATTTATAACTATGCCGAACAAAACGGTTTTACTAAGATTGCTTTAGGTCACCATCGTGATGACTTGATTCGTACGCTGCTTATGTCAATTTTATATAGCGGACAAATTAAATCCATGCCGCCTAAGCTATTGAGCGATAATAAAAAGCATGTGGTGATTCGACCTTTAGCTTATTGCCAAGAGCAAGACATTATTGAATATGCCAAGGAGCAGCAGTTCCCTATTATTCCATGTAATTTATGTGGCTCTCAAGAAAACCTATCCAGGGTTAAAGTTAAAAAGCTGATTGACGAGCTTGCAAAAGACAATCCTAAAGTGCCCAGTAATATCCTACATGCTTTGAGCAGCGTGAATCCAAGCCAACTGATGGACAGCTCTCTTTGGGACTTTAAAAACTTGAAATCGGAGCATGTTGCTCATAGCTCAGATTCTGAATTTCCTTTAGTATTTGATGCTACAGAGTTTGAAAATCTCTAGCTTTCTTCAACAGCTAATTTAGGCTTGCTTGGGTGGCGTTTAATCAATACCAGGCTTAAGCCAAATACGCAGAGAATGCAGCCTATTAATACGTGCAAGCTGATGACTTCATGCGCAAATAAATCAGCGGAAATGACTGCGACAATTGGCACTAAAAGATTAAACGGCATCACTTTATTGACTGCATGGCGTTGCAGCATTTTAAACCAAATAGAATAACAAACAATATTAGAAATCAAGGCCATATAAAGCAAAGCCCCAAAGTCTTCTAAATTAGCATGCTTAATAGAAGCAAAGGCTGAAGGCTCAAAAATAAGGGTTAAAATAAAGAGCTGAGGAGCTGCAAAAAGCGCCATTGTTCCATTTAAAACAAAGGGATGCATATCACCGATTTTTTTAGCTTGGATATTGCCCAAGGCCCAAAACAGCGCAGCAAATACCAAGTATATTATGGGCTTAAAAGATTCAGCATGTTGTGGCATGCCAATCGTCACAATCACCCCAACCATGGCAATAACAATACCTGTAAATACTTTAAAACTCAGTTTTTCTTTAAATACAAAGGTAGAAATGATGGCGGCAATAGGAACTTGTAACTGCATAATAATCGCCGCTTCACCCGCAGGCACCCCGGCAGTTCCTATAAAAAACAGGCTGAAATAAATCGTTCCCATAATAACGGAGAGTTTAAATAGCGGCCACAACTTATCTTTTGGGGTCCGGATAATCCAGGGGGCAAGAACCGCGCTGACTATAATAAACCGCAAAACCATAGCATAAATGGGTGAAAACGCGGCAACCCCCACCTTGATTGCTAGATAGTTAAATCCCCACAGCATCGCTGCTAAAGTAGTGAGTAAAACGTCAAAAAACGGCATATTGCTTAACTTATATTATCAATTTTAAGAAGTATATCATGCTGGCAAGTAGATGCCAGTTTATTTAAATAAGTAATCATAACCTGTATTTTATACCTATATTATCGCGACTTATCTTCAAGGCTCTTGCTAGTCGCAATGATAGGTTTAAAATACCTGTCAATTTTACCTTTTTGTGCTATGCTTTGGAAATTCTTCAAAGCGGATTTTTTGAAATGAGCAAAATTAATAAAAGCCAATTTGCTATCTTAGGCTGGCTTAGTAAAAGCAGCATGTCAGGCTACGATCTAAAGCAAAAATTCAGTAAGGTATCGCCCTTTCATTGGTCTGAAAGCAATGCTCAAATTTACCCTATTCTGAAAAAACTGGAGCAAGAAGGCCTGGTGAGCTCCAAACTTGATATCGCCAGTGGCGCTAGAAACCGTCGAATTTATGTCATTACCTCTGAGGGCTTAACTAAATTAGAAGCCTGGCTAACTCAGCCTATAGATCCGGCCCAATATCGGGAGGAGATCCTTCTAAAATTAACCATGGCTGAACATGCGGGACAAGAATGGGCCTTGCAACTTATTCAAGATTACTTCGCTCAGGTTCAGCAGCAGCTTAAAGTTCTAGAGGATATCGCACAATATATTGCAAGCGAACATGCCGGACGTGAAGATCAGAAATATCTGAATGCAACCTACCGCTTTACCAAACTCAATCTCGAAGCCAAAAAACTCTGGTGCGAAGAAACCTTAAAACTTTTGCGACAGTAAGTAAGAATGTGCTAAAGTAGGTCTCCAAATTTTACAACTAGCGCGAGAAATTCAATGTCCGTAGAAGAAAAAACCGTATGCCATATTGCGCGCCTTGCCCATTTAGACATTACTGATGGCCAAGTACAAAAATATGCTCATGACCTCAACAATATTCTCAGCATGGTAAAGGAAATGGAAAAACTGAATACCGACCATATTGAGCCGATGACCCACCCTCTTAAGCAGAATCAACGCTTGCGCAAAGATATTGTTATTGAAAGCAATCAGCGCGAAGTTTTTCAAAAAATAGCTCCTGCTACTGCTGCAGGGCTTTATCTTGTCCCTCAAGTTATCGAGTGATTAAGGAAATCTCATGAAATATGCCACTATTGCAAAACTAAAGGCTGACTTGACCGCTAAAAAAGTTTCTAGTCTTGAACTCACTCAATATTACCTTTCAAGAATTAAAAAACTTGACCCTAAGCTAAACAGTTTTATTAGCGTGACAGAAGAGCTGGCCTTGGCCCAAGCCAAACATGCCGACCAATTAATAGCTTCCGGAAAAATGGGCCATTTGACGGGAGTTCCTATTGCTCAAAAAGATATTTTTTGCAGCAACGGGGTCAAAACCACCTGCGGCTCAAAAATGCTGGATAACTTTATTGCTCCGTATGATGCCCATATTATTGAAAAATTTCAGCAAGACGGTTCTGTCATGCTTGGCAAAACCAATATGGATGAATTCGCCATGGGTTCATCCAATGAAACCAGTTTTTATGGTGCCGTAAGAAACCCTTGGAACCTGAATTATATTCCAGGTGGATCTTCAGGTGGCTCTGCAGCGGCAGTTGCCGCAGGATTGGCCCCAGGCGCTACCGGGACAGATACCGGCGGATCGATCCGCCAGCCAGCTGCTATGTGTGGATTGAGCGGAATTAAACCGACCTATGGCAGAGTCTCCCGATACGGCATGATTGCCTTTGCTTCAAGCTTAGATCAAAGCGGCCCTATGGCCTTAACTGCAGAGGACTGCGCTCTAATGCTGAACGTAATGGCTGGTTTTGACAGCCGGGATTCTACCTGCGTTGATCAGCCGGTAGCTGATTACAGTAAAAATCTCAATGACAGTATTAAGGGTTTAAGAATTGGCATTCCCGAAGAATTTTTTGCTGAAGGCTTAGATTCTAAGGTTGCGCAAACCATACAAACGGCTATCAAAGAATTTGAAAAAATGGGGGCCGTTGTTAAAAGCATCAGTCTGCCGAATAACCACCTTTCGATCGGCGCCTATTATGTCATTGCTCCGGCTGAAGCTTCTTCTAACTTAGCCAGATATGACGGGGTGCGTTATGGTTATCGCTGCGCCAATCCCAAAGACTTGCAAGATCTGTATAGGCGTTCAAGAGGAGAAGGATTTGGTGACGAAGTGAAACGCAGAATTATGATGGGAACCTATGTTCTGTCATCAGGCTACTATGATGCTTATTATACCAAAGCCCTTAAAATTAGACGCTTGATCAGCCAGGACTTTCAAACAGCCTTTCAAGAAGTGGATGTGATTATGGGCCCTACTGCCCCAACTGTTGCATTTAAGCTAGGCGAAAAAACTCAAGACCCTGTTAGCATGTATCTTTCCGATATTTACACATTAGCTGTAAATTTGGCCGGTCTGCCAGGCATGTCTATTCCAGCTGGTTTTGTTAATGGTTTACCTGTTGGATTACAACTGATTGGCAATGTGTTTGAAGAAGCCAAGCTGCTCAATATTGCCCATCAATATCAACAAGTTACTGATTGGCATAAGCAGCATCCAAATGAGGAGGAATTAGCATGAAATGGGAAGTCATTATTGGCCTTGAGGTGCATACCCAGCTTGCCACTCAAAGTAAAATATTTTCAGGGGCTTCCACTCAGTATGGAGCTGAGCCCAATACCCAAGCCTGCGCTCTTGATTTAGCCCTGCCCGGCACATTACCGGTATTAAATGAGCAGGCAGTGGCTATGGCCATTAAATTCGGCTTAGCTGTTGAGGCAGAATTGAATAAACACTCGGTATTTGCTCGTAAAAATTATTTCTATCCCGACCTGCCTAAAGGTTATCAAATAAGCCAATATGAACATCCTATTGTTGGCAAAGGTCATTTAGATGTTCAGCTGGATGATGGCAGCATTAAAAGAATCGGCATTACACGCGCTCATTTAGAAGAAGATGCAGGCAAATCCCTGCATGAAGATTTCAGCGGAATGTCAGCTATTGATTTAAACCGTGCCGGCACCCCCCTGTTAGAAATTGTATCAGAACCCGATATGAGATCAGCTAAAGAAGCGGTAGCTTACCTGAAAACATTGCATTCATTGGTGCGTTACTTGGGTATTTCTGATGGTAATATGCAGGAAGGCTCTTTCCGATGCGATGTCAATATTTCTCTTCGTCCAGAGGGGCAAGAAAAGTTTGGCACCCGAGCTGAGATTAAAAACGTTAACTCTTTTAGGTTTGTTGAAAGAGCGATTGAATATGAAATTGAACGCCAAAAAGAAATTTTAGAAAATGGCGGGATGATTATTCAAGAAACAAGGTTGTTTGATTCAGCCAAAGGCGAGACCCGTTCACTGCGCTCTAAAGAAAATGCGCATGACTATCGCTATTTCCCGGACCCTGACCTGCTGCCTTTAGTTATTGATCAGAGCTGGATCGATCAGCTTGCCAGCAGCTTACCTGAATTACCAAAAGCCAAAGCTGAGCGCTTCCAATCAGAATATCAGCTAAGCGCTTATGATGCCCAGGTTTTAGTTGCCAACAAAGATTTGGCAGAATTTTTTGAAACGGTAGTGGGTCTTACCAAGCAGCCAAAGCTTTCAGTTAACTGGGTAATGGGAGATTTCTCAGCCTTTTTAAATAAAGATAATTTAAGCCTCGGTGAAAGCCCTGTTTCAGCCCATGCTTTGGCCGAGCTTATCAACCGCATTACCGATAACACTATTTCTGGGCGCATTGCCAAAGAAGTCTTTGAGGCTATGTGGCAAAAAGAAGGCTCTGCCGATCAAATTATCGATAAAAAGGCTTTGAGGCAGATCTCAGATAGCAGCGCCCTTGAACAAGCTATTGAAGAAGTCATGGCGAATAATCCAGGCCAGTTAGCTGAATATCGTTCCGGCAAAGACAAGTTGTTCGGATTTTTTGTGGGTCAAGTAATGAAAGCTACGGGCGGCAAAGCTAATCCGGCCCAGCTGAATGATTTGCTTAAAAATAAATTGGCCTAAGCTTAGAACTTGCATTCCCGATAAAGTCGGGGATGCTATAAGAAGTTATTCTAGAGAAGACTTAAGCCTTCTCTAGAATACATATTGTTTAACTTAAATTTAAAGCATCTGCAGCTTGGTTGAGCTCAATCACCGCATTGATGGAAACTTGCAAATTGTTCTGCTCTTTATCGGTCAAGGCAACTTCAATCACCTCTTCTATGCCTTTAGCCCCAATTTTAGCAGGGACCCCAACAAACAAAGGTTCTTTTATGCCATATTGGCCTGCTTTCAATTTAGCCGCTACCGGTAAAATTGCTTTTTTATCATAAAGATAGGCTTCAGCCATTTGAATGCCGGAGGTGGCAGGTGCATAGTAAGCAGAGCCGGTTTTCAATAAATTAACAATTTCTCCGCCGCCTTTACGAGTCCTATCAACAATTTCATCCAGTCTTTGTTGGCTGATTTTGCCCTTTTTCACTAATTGATCTAAAGTCTCGCCTGCAATATTGCTCATGCCTGTCAAAGGCACCATAGAGTCTCCATGACCGCCCATTACATAAGCCTGTACCTGTTGCACTGAAACATTAAACTCCCAGGCTAAAAAGGTCCTGAATCTGGCGGAATCCAATACCCCTGCCATACCGACTATCATATGATCAGCTACCCCTGAAAAATCTTGCAATAGGCGAACCATAATATCCAGCGGGTTGGTAATGCATATAACAAAAGCTTTAGGGCAGTACTGCTTAATCCCCTCTCCAACCGACTTCATCACTTTGGCATTAATAGCCAATAAGTCATCACGACTCATGCCGGGCTTTCTTGCTACTCCAGCTGTCACAATAACCACATCGGCATTGGCGATATCTTTGTAATCGTTAGTGCCTTTTATGCAGGCATCAAAACCTTCTATAGGGCCGCATTGGGCTAAGTCCAAAGCCTTGCCTTGCGGTATGCCTTCGGCAATATCAAATAAAACCACATCACCTAAATTTTTCAATAAAGCCAAATGAGCCAAAGTTCCACCAATGTTACCCGCTCCAATCAGCGCAATTTTCTTTCTTGCCATAAATAGTTTTCCTTAATGTATTTAATAAATATCTTAATCTGAAGCCTTAACCGCTGCCACTCCTGCCGCAATTGCCGCCTCTGCAACAGCTGGAACGACCTTTTCTCTTAGTCTTGGGTCCATTGGCTTTGGAATGATATAGTCTGGCCCAAATGACAATGATTGTAAACCAGGATAAGCCGCCAATACCTCAGGAAGAACAGGCTCTTTAGCCAGTTTTTGAATAGCATGAACAGCGGCTATGCACATTGAAGTGGTAATCACCCTGGCCCTTACATCTAAAGCCCCTCTGAATATATAGGGGAAACATAAAACATTATTCACCTGGTTAGGCATATCCGAGCGACCTGTTGCAATAATAGCATCTGAACGCACTGCACGAATTAAGTCAGGGTGAATTTCAGGATTGGGATTAGATAATGCAAAAATTATGGGATTTGGCGCCATCGACTTTACTTGTTCGCTTGTCACTAAATTGGGCCCAGATACCCCGATGAAAACATCCGCATCCACCATGGCATCAGATAAAGTTCGTTTATCAGTATGGCGAGCAAAAGCAAATTTATAGGGGCCCAAGCCGTGCCTTTCCATGTGGATAACCCCTTCTCTATCCACCATATAAATATTTTGAAGTTCAGCCCCCAATTTTACCAAAAGTTGCATGGTGGCAATTCCAGCTGCTCCCGCTCCTAAACATACTATTTTAGCGGTTTCAATTTTCTTATTCTGCAGCTCCAAAGCGTTGAGTAAGCCTGCTGCTACGATAATAGCAGTTCCATGTTGGTCATCATGAAATACCGGAATATTAAGTCTTTGTTTGAGCTCATATTCGATGGCAAAACATTCAGGCGCTTTAATATCTTCTAAATTGATGCCGCCAAAAGTGGGCGCTATATTGCAAACTGTTTCAACTACAGCTGAAACAGTGTCAGCATCAAGTTCGATATCAAATACATCAATATCAGCAAATTTTTTGAATAATACCGCCTTTCCTTCCATAACAGGTTTGCTGGCTAAAGCACCTAAATTTCCCAAGCCCAAAATAGCTGTACCATTGCTAATTACCGCAACGAGGTTTCCTTTATTGGTATAGGCGTATGCATCGTCAGGGTTTTTGGCAATTTCAAGCACAGGTTCAGCCACTCCCGGGCTATAAGCTAATGATAAATCATGCTGAGAGGCGGTGGGCTTGGTAATGCTCACTGCTAACTTGCCTGGTTTTGGGTGGCGATGGTAATCAAGTGCTTGTTGTTTGAGTTGCTCGCTTTTTGGCATGAAATTAGATCCTTTCAATGTAGTGCAAGAAATGTAGCAAGCTGTTATAGCAATGTAAAGGAATATACTGAAATGCACTGAGCGCATTCCAGATAAATGCTTGATATTATTCGTTTAAATTCAATTAGAATGTGATCAAAATTTGTAGATTGATTTCAAACTTAAGCTATGCTTATAATCGTCTCACTAGCAGTAGATTTAACCTTATAAATATAATAATAAAATTATTGGAGGTTGCTATGTCTAGATACACCTTGATCCGTGAAATATTTGACAATATTCCACGCACCTATAAAGGGCTCAACCGAGAAGGTGAGCATATTGTGCAGCTCAGTCATCAAGCAAGTCAAGTTTATGCCACACTTGAAAGGCTGCCCTACCCTGAACTTATTAAACTTGCTAAAAGTCTCAATATTTCTGCACACGGTCTTGTTGAAGACATAGCGTAACTTTAAAGCCAATAAAAAAGCAGTTTAATCCTGCTTTTTTATTGTTTAGCTTTTACCCAATTACTCACAGAATGTAATGCCTGTTCTAAATTCTCTATTTGAGTTCCGCCCGCTTGAGCAAGATCAGCTTTACCACCGCCCTTGCCTCCAACTTGTTGGGCGACAAAATTCACAAGCTCACCTGCTTTAAATTGCTGGGTCAGATTATCAGTCACCCCTGCCACCAAAGAAATTTTGTTATCAAGCGAAACAGCCAAAACAATGACAGCTTTTTGCAATTTAGCTTTAAGCTCATCCACCAGTTTAGGCAATGCCTTAGCGTCAGCTATATCCACTTTACAAGCCAATAATTTAATATCACCCATTGCTTGAGCTTGATCGGCTAAATTAGCGCCCGCTGAGAGCATCTTTTCAGCGCGAAGTTGTTGCAATTCTTTTTCATTGGCTTTTTGCTTTTCAATAGTTTGCTGTAATTTAACAAACGCTTGCTCACCCTTACTTTGCAAAATAGCATCGTAATGGTTCAATAGCTTTTTATCTTCCTGCATGTAGCGAATGGCTGCCCGTCCCGTAACAGCTTCTATGCGGCGTATACCTGATGCAACGCCTGTTTCAGAAATGATTCTAAAGGAGCCTATTTCAGCTGTGCTATGAACATGAGTCCCTCCGCATAGCTCGATAGAAAAATCTCCCATTTTTAATACTCTGACTTCATCGCCATATTTTTCACCGAATAAGGCCATTGCTCCCATTTGCTTGGCTTGATCGGGCGTAGTTAGCATTGTTTCAACTGGCAAGTTCTCAAGAATCTTTTCATTGACGATATTTTCAATAAGCCTCTGCTCATCAAAACTTATGGCTGCAAAATGAGAAAAGTCAAAACGTAAACGATCAGCTTCGACCAAAGAACCTTTTTGTTCAACATGAGTCCCTAAAATTTCTCTTAAAGTTCTATGCAGTAAGTGAGTGGCCGAGTGATTTAATGCAGTTTGCCTTCTTAATTCAGCATTGACTTTGGCCTCTACCAGCATGCCTACTCGAAGCTCTCCGGACGCTAATTTTCCATAATGCATGAAAGCACTTTGCTGCTTTTTGGTATCTTCTACAATAAATTCACCACCTGAAAAGTTTAGGGTTCCTCTGTCTCCGACCTGCCCGCCTGACTCGGCATAAAACGGAGAGGTGCTTAGTATGACGACAGCGCTTTCACCTGAACTGATTGACTTAACCTCTTTGCCTTCTTTGATCAAAGCAGTGACTTCTGAGGTTTCTGCCAAATGCTCATAGCCAACAAAGTGGGTTTCGCAGTCTAGTTTTAAAGATTCGTTATAATCCAAATTAAATTGGCTGGAAGCTCTAGCTCTTTGTCTTTGCTGTTCCATGCAGGCTTCAAAAGCGGTTAAATCAATGCTTAAACTGCGCTCTCTGGCAATATCAGCGGTTAAGTCAACGGGAAAGCCATAAGTATCATAGAGTTTAAACGCCGTTTCTCCAGAAATAACTTGGCCTTTTAAGCCGGCTAAATCTTGCTCTAAAATTTTCAAACCTTGGTCCAAGGTGCGTTTAAATTGTTGTTCTTCTTCGTTTAATATTCTTTCAATGCTTGCTTGCTCACGCACTAGCTCTGGATAGGCCTCGCCCATAATTTCAACTAAAGGTCGCACTAACTTATAAAAGAAGGTCTCAGAGAGGCCTAACTTATGCCCATGCCTAATGGCCCTTCTTATAATGCGTCTTAAAACGTAGCCGCGGCCTTCATTGCTTGGAATCACGCCATCAGCAATTAAAAAACTGGTGGAACGGATATGGTCGGCAATGACTCGAAGTGATTTATGGCTTAAATCTGTGGTGCCAGAAAGGCTTGCAATGGCTTTGATAATATGTTGAAAAATATCGATATCATAGTTATCGTGGACCCCTTGTAAAATAGCAGCCAAACGCTCTAAACCCATGCCAGTGTCCACTGAGGGTTTGGGCAAAGGTAAAAGCTCGCCATTTGCCTGTCTGTTAAACTGCATAAATACTAGGTTCCAGATTTCAATATAACGGTCACCGTCAGCTTCTAAAGAACCCGGAGGCCCTCCGGCAATTTCAGGGCCGTGGTCATAGAAAATCTCAGTGCAAGGACCGCAAGGGCCTGTATCGCCCATTGCCCAGAAGTTGTCTTTAGCCCCTATTCTTGAAAAACGCTTAGGATCGGCACCGATTTCTTTAAGCCAAATATCAGCTGCCTCATCGTCTTCCTCAAAGACAGTGACCCATAGTTTTTCTTTAGGTAATTTAATCACTTCGGTTAAAAATTCCCAGGCAAAATGAATGGCCTCTCTTTTAAAGTAATCACCAAAACTGAAATTCCCCATCATTTCAAAAAAAGTATGATGGCGGGCGGTATAGCCTACATTTTCCAAATCGTTATGTTTTCCACCGGCTCTTACGCACTTTTGGATAGAGGTGGCCCGGGAATATTCACGTTTTTCATGACCTAAAAATACATTTTTAAACTGCACCATGCCGGCATTGGCAAACAGCAAGGTGGGGTCATCATGCGGCACCAATGAACTGCTTTCCACTGCTGCATGCTGTTTTTTAATAAAAAACTCGCTAAATTTTTGTCTTAAAGTTTGTGAGTCCATATTCAACCTAAATGATGTCAATTCAAGCTCCCACTTTAATGGATTTCACGGCAACATTAAAGAGCTTGGCAAGATAAAACTTGCCGTTTTTCTATAAAATAGATAGCATAGCAAAAACGGCTAACTAGGACCTTTTATGGGTAAGGATACTTACAATTGCTGTGGCGTGTTTCGTTTTTTTTGTTTCTGGAAAAGAGAGATCAAAGCGGATACCTCAGAGATGTCTACGCGTTTAATTGAAATGGGAAGCCCGCTGCAACGCCCTTCTATGGCTAATACTTCCTTAGATTCTTCATTTAAGCTTTCTCCCCGCCTTCCTGAATCAATCAAACCTGAAAGCTATGAAGATCAGTGCAATAGATTGGGTTTAATGGAACACCCCTTCCCTATGAGTCGAGAAGAGAAACAGGCAAAAGCCTTGGCTATGAGACGAAACCCGGCCCCTGGCCATGTTTTTGCACTTGGCAAAGCGCCCCACGCCCCTGAGCGTAAAAATTTCAATGCTAGGGTTCTAGAAAGATTGGGTGAACCTTGCCCCGGCAAAAAATTTCTAACCGATGCTGAAACGGCGCAGATCCTAGATGCTATGGAAGCAGATGAGATGAGAGAAAAACTAGACCAAGCTTATCGGGCATTCGGCCTATATTAAGGACAATTTGAGCTGAGATTTTGCCACAAATGTTTAATTTCATCATGCGAAAAGCCATGTAAGTATAAATATTGGCTGCGTTTCATCTTGTCTTGATAGTCTTTAAAAGGCTTATCGCCATACTTTTTTTGATTAAGAGATTGAAGCACCTCAAACCAATCAATTGCTAAGTTCTCTAACACTTCAAGCACTAATTCTTGATCTATATGGTGCTGAGAAAGCTCTTGTTTAATTCTCAGCAAACCATAGCCTGAGTTAGCACGATGCCTAATAAAGCTTTCTAAAAAACGCGCATCACTTTGCAAGCGTTGTTCACTTAATTCTTCCAACAGCTGGTTGATTGCATCTTCTTGCAAAGGAAATTTCTGCAGCAATTTTTGTTTTAACTCATAGCGACTATGTTCACGCCGAGCTAAATAGCTTATTGCTTTATTTTTAATATTATTGAGTTCCGCCACTGGTGCCGCCTACTGTCAAACCATTGATTCTTAAAGTCGGCTGCCCCACTCCAACTGGAACGCTTTGTCCCTCTTTTCCGCAGACCCCCACCCCTAAATCTAGCTGTAAATCGTTACCTACCATGCTGACATGTTTTAAAGCCGAAGGTCCGTCTCCAATCAGGGTCGCCCCTTTAACTGGTTTAGTGATTTTACCATTTTCAATGAGATAGGCTTCGTTGGTAACAAATACAAACTTGCCGGTGGTAATATCAACCTGCCCCCCTCCGAAGTTCACCGCATAAAGGCCCTTTTTCACTGAGGCAATAATTTCCTTGGGATCATGTTTTCCAGGTAGCATATAGGTATTGGTCATCCTTGGCATAGGAATATGAGCATAAGACTCTCTTCTGGCATTCCCGGTTGAATTGACGCCCATTAGTCTGGCATTTAATTTATCCATCATATAGTTTTTTAAAATGCCGTTTTCAATCAAAATAGTTTGCTGGGTCGGGGTGCCTTCATCATCCACATTTAAAGAGCCTCGTCTTCCTGTTAAAGTTCCATCATCCACTATGGTGCAAAGTTCTGAGGCGACTTGTTTGCCCATGAGTTGAGAAAATGAAGAGGTTTGTTTGCGATTAAAGTCCCCTTCTAGGCCATGCCCTACTGCTTCATGCAATAAGACACCGGGCCAGCCGCTGCCTAAAACCACATCCATTGTACCGGCAGGAGCATCAGTTGCCTCTAGGTTTACTGTAGCCAACCTTACTGCTTCTTGCACAAAGCTTTTCCAGTGTTCGGCTTCCAGAAACATTTGGTAGTCGCCTCGGCCGCCGCCGCCGGAAAACCCTTGTTCACGCTTATTGTCTTGCTCTACGATGACGCTAACATTCATTCTGACCAAAGGACGAACGTCTGCACTGACGGTGCCATCTGAAGCAGCAATTAAAACAATTTCATAGGTCCCGGCCAAGCTTGCCATTACCTGTTTGACTCTATGGTCTAGCCTTCTGGCTTCTTTATCGATCATTTGCAATAAGGCGACTTTATCTGATTCGGCCAATCCGGTTAGAGGATCGCTCGCTTGATAAAATGGGGCAAATTGATGCAAGGGCTTTTGCGCAATGGAAATATTTTGATTTCCCTCAGCAATACCGCATGCTGTCTGGGCTGATTGTCTTAAAGCTTCTAGGCTAATGACATCAGAATAAGCAAAACCTGTTTTTTCTCCTCGAATAGCCCTTATTCCAAGACCTCGATGAATATGGAAATTGGCTTCTTTTACAATGCCATCTTCCAAAGACCAGGCTTCTGACTTTTGAAACTGAAAATAAAGGTCAGCATAATCCAATTTCCTTTGCATCATGCTGTGCAAGGTTTGCTGCAAGTCTTTTAAATCTAGACCGCTTTCATGTAATAAACTTTGTATAGCAATATTGAAATTCTTTTCCACTGTTATAATACTTCTCTATGTAAATTAATGGGAAAAATACTTAGTCAATTGGAAACTCGGCGCGTAGAAAATGTAGGCGCTCTAAATCCACATCCACCACAGTGTAGCCAATCCCTATATCATGGAAACCAAGAACTCTTCCCCAAGGGCCTACCACCATGGTTTGGCCAAAAGTTTGCCGATGACTATCATGCACACCCTGCTGAGCCGCTCCAATCGCATAGCATTGGTTCTCAATGGCACGGGCTTTTAGTAAAGGCCTCCAGTGCAACTTACCCATAATAGCAGGAAAGCAGGAAGGAATTGCAAACAGCTCCGCACCTTGGTCTCTAAGCTGCCTAAAATGTTTAGGAAACCTTAAATCATAAGAAACACTTAAGCCCAAAACACCCACCGGGGTTTTCACAATGACACTGTTTTGACCAGGATTAATATATTCAGGCTCTTGATAGTGCTCAAGTCCGCCTAAATCTGCGTTTAACAAATGTATTTTATCATAACGGGCAACTTGTTCACCCTTGTCATTCCATACAATTGAGCTGGCAAAGATTTTGGATTCATCACTAGAAGCAATAGGGATTGTGCCACCCACTATCCATACCCCTAATTCTTTAGCCTGTGCAGCAATAAAGTCCTGGACCCTGCCCTGCCCATACTGTTCTTTTATCAACAGGGTATCGGCTTCATTGGCCCCAATAAAAGCAAAGTTTTCTGGTAAAACAATTAAATTGGCGCCAGCTTCCATGGCACGAGTCATTAAAAATTGAGCGGTAAGCAGGTTAGTTCCTACTGCAGAAACTGAACACATCTGGATTGCAGCAACTTTTGCCATAGCTTTCCCCTATGATGCACTGGTAACAACCGGTTTATCCCATGTCCCTGTTACAAGATACACAATTCCCTTATCTTTAAGCAAGGTACTGCTTATTACTTTATCAGCCACCCAAGTTGCAGCTCCTGCTACGGGCCCACCGATTAAAGTCGCTGCTAAAGCTAGCCCGCCACCGACATGAGGGATGACGGTAACAGTCTGATTAAGCGTTTGTTCGGCCAGGTTGACCTGTCCTTCCAAAATAAGGTCAAGCGAGGGCCCCGTCAATCTAAAATTCTGAGTTGAGGCAATGCTATTTGCAATTACATAGTCACCGGTAATGGTATCAAATGCTAATCCTTTGTCAGTCATATCACTGAAATTCAACGATAAGTGCCTGATTAAAGAGTCCAAGCTAAATAAACCAAGCAAGCGGATAACACCTGGATTAAGCTTGGATAGCCCGCCGTTTTTAAGGTTGAAATCCACTTTTCCGGCAATACTTGGCAAATTAGGCTGCGTAACGCTACCCAGCCAACCTAATTGAAAGTCAATAGAGCCGCTACCATCCTGCATAAATCCTGGATAACCAAAACTTGTTAAAGCATTACCCCAGTTTTTACCATTTAGGTTGCCCTGCAAGCTAACCTGATCTTGCTTCCCTTGACCTATAATTCTGCCTTTAATTAATGCTGAGATATCCTGATTTTCAATATCCAAAGTGTTGATATTGACCCCATTAGGTAATGGATTGGTCTCAAGCTTAATGCTACCTAAAGATTGTTGTTGTAAAGTAAATTGGTCAATGACGACTGACAGCCCTGGTAATTTTGAAAGATAGTTAGCTGAAAGCTTAGAGCTGCTTGCCTGTTGCTGAGGCTGCTGAGTTTGCTCAGTATTGCTGCTCGCTAAACTAAGGTGTTTAAAATGGGCTACATAGACAGGTTGCTGCCAGTTTTGTGGCAAATCAATCGTTCCTTGCGCTTGGGCCCCATTTACAGCAATTTGCCAGTCTTGCTTAGGATGGCTTAAGTTAATATTTAAGTCATTAAACAACTGCCCGTATATATTGAGATAGCTGACATTTAAATTGACTGCATTAAACCAAGGAAAGGTATTAGCTGACACCACCGAAGGACCAGTAGAAACAGTACTTGAATATGGAAACAGTGGTTTAAAGCTATTAACCCAATCCTCTACCGTCACATAAGCTATGGTGCCATTAATTAACAAACCCGGACTTTTTGGCAATGTCAATTTAGTCGACTGCGGGTTAATCGTTATAAGCCCTTTGCTAAAATTTAAAATCTGATGGTTTGAAACCCAAAGTAAATATCCGGACAAACGCCGGCCTAGACTGAGTCTAACTGGAACATCCAAACTTCCAAGTTTAGCCTGAACTTCCACTTTCAATGGCAAATCTGAATTGTTGGCCTTATTAAAAGGGGCCGGTAAATTAATAGCAATGCCTTTTAAAGAAGAATTAAAAATCATATAAAGCTTTTTAGAAGACATCACAACTTTAAAATTAAATGGGGTATTGCCTGTAATAAGCTCCCACCATTTAAATGATGCAGTTGGCGCAAGTTGATTCATGGCATCAAAATTTAATATGCCATGCATATCAATGTGCTGAGAAATTATACCCTTTTCATTGCTGCTGCTCATGGTGACTTGCAAAGGGTCTCCTAAGAAAGTCGCCGTCAAACCTTCACTATGTAAAGCCGTAGGTGAAAAGGAAAAGCTTCCCTGAATATTATCGATAATCCAGGGGGCATGAGCCAAAATAAGCTGGTTATTTGAAAAATTAACATTACCTGAAATGTTAGCATGCTGGCCGCTCGAGAACGGGAACAACAGCCTTAAATGTCCACTTAATGGGCCGTTTAGATGGAGATTATCTAACTCTACTCCTAAGGTTTGTACTAAAGGACTGCTTTGAAAATATGACTTTAATTCGGGGCCAGTTGTATTGACGTCTCCTTCAACCAGCAGTTTTTTAGGGCCTTTTTTTCCAACTCCAGATACAGTAAGCGCAATATTGCTTAATTGCGCCCCTAATGAATTAGCCGATTTACTGCTAAGCGCGAAGCTTGAACCATCAAAAACAAGGCTCGCATTGATTCCGCTAATTGACGGCCATTGAGGCCAGGGAACCAAGCTGACTTGCTGAGCATTGGCGGCAATTTCAAATTGTCCTTGCTGGTTAGCATAGGGCATATCAAGAAGATTGCCGCGCCAAACCCATGATCCCTTAACGCTTGGCACTGAAATAAAAGCGCTTTGCAGCCAGACACTTAATGCCTCGGAAATACCATGCTCTGGAACATAATTAGCTATCACTTCTTGGGCATTGCTTAAAGCAAACCCAGCTAAAAACTGAATTTGGGCGTTTTTATAGTTAGCTACAGGTAATAAAACTTGGCCTTGGCCATTAAAATCCAGCCAGCTGTTATGCAGACTTAATTGGCTAATGGTAATTTTCCAGCCTGAGCTTATCTCTTGCCAGTTTAAATTGGCATTAAACTCTGCAGGAGGCCAGCCCTGGTTAAACCAATAATTAGGGCTTAACACTGCCTGCTGTCCTGATAGCTGTAACGTGCCTGCAGTTGGCGTAATATGAAAATTAGCGGATAGCCCACTGAAACCTGGAATTTTGCCCCAAGAATTCATAGAAAAGTTTTGAATAGAGCCGTTAAAAGAATAAGTTTGTAATTTATTGTTGCTAATGCTCCAGTCTGCATTAGTGTTAAGCAACTGCCCCTGCGGATTAAGCTGAGACAAGGCATTCATTAATTGAGGGGGGGCTTCTTTCCAAAACTGTAACAAACTGCTGAGCATTTCAATATTGACTGAAGAGCACTCCACAACCCAATTTTCTAATTTTCCTTGCGGGCTGAAACTAATATAAATATGGTTATCATTATCGTCATCTTGGTTGAGTCCAGGCACACTTTGCCTTTGCATAAGCAATTGCCATCCGCCGGCCTGACGCTGCCAAAGTACATTCTCATTAAAGTAATCAAGCTTAACGCCTTGCTCCGTGTTGCTGAGCTCAATATTGTTTAAGCCAAAAATGGCGTGAAGTCGCTGTAAGTTGTTACCCTGCCAGTTGCCCCAAAATTGAACCTCTCCGCCAGCACTTAATAAATTCATTTGGTACACTGCATAGTGTTTCAACAGAGGCGCAAAATCTTTACTCTTTAAATCACCGTAAAAGTTAGCAACAAAGCTATTCTCATCGGCAAGATTCCCACTGAAAACGGCTTTAAATTCCACATGATTAGATGAGCTGCCCGCCATATCAACATCACTTGCGAGTTGATATTGGTCGACACCGACCTTTTGCCAAACAATACTAACATTGCTTAATTTAATTTGACTTTGATCTAACTGAGTAATGCTTAGCTGAGACTGTAAAAGTTCAATTTTCTCTTGGGCTTTTAGCCATGGCCACA
>JARDZR010000110.1 GCA_029240715.1 Gammaproteobacteria bacterium | reverse complement strand
TAAAATGCTGGTAACAGCATTAAGTCCTTACCATACAGGCCAGGTTAACTGTCATTTTGTTTCCAATGTGGATGGCACCGATATCTCAGATACTTTAAAACAGATTAATCCTGAGACCAGCTTATTTATTGTAGCTTCCAAGTCATTCAGCACTCAAGAAACTTTAATGAATGCCCTTACGGCCAAAGCTTGGCTGTTAAATAAGGCCCAGCATGAAACAGCTATTGCCAAACACTTCGTGGCAATCTCTTCCAAGATCGATAAGGTAAAAGCGTTTGGCATTGACCCTGAACATTGTTTTGAAATGTGGGACTGGGTGGGAGGGCGTTATTCCTTATGGTCAAGCATGGGACTGAGCATTGCCTTAGCTATTGGCATGGACAATTTTATGACAGTCCTTGAAGGCGCCCACGCCATGGACCAACACTTTATATCCGCTGAACTGAGTTCCAATATGCCGGTCATTCTAGGGCTGCTTGGCGTTTGGTATACCAACTTTTTTAAAGCCCAATCCCATGCAATTTTACCCTATGACGATTATTTAGAATATTTGCCAGCCTATTTACAGCAAGCTGATATGGAAAGTAACGGCAAATCCGTTAACCTGGAAGGCCAGAGTGTTAACTATGCTACCGGCCCGATTATTTGGGGAGGGGTCGGCACCAATGGCCAACATGCCTTTCACCAACTTTTGCATCAAGGCACCCCATTGGTCCCGGTAGACTTTATTATGCCTTTAAAAAGCCACCACCCAGTTGGCGAACATCATGCAGCTCTATTTGCCAACTGCCTGGCTCAAGCCCAAGCTTTTATGCAGGGAAAAAACTTAAATGAGGCCTATCAAGAACTCATCAAGCAAGGTTTGTCAGAACAGGCAGCTAAAGCTTTAGCCCCTCATAAAGTTATTCCAGGCAATAAACCCAATAACATGATTATCGCAGAGCAATTTACTCCGCGAAGCCTTGGGGCCCTGGTTGCTTTATACGAACATAAAATATTTGTACAAAGCGTGATTTGGAATATCAATGCTTTTGATCAATGGGGAGTGGAACTGGGCAAACAACTAGGCGAGCCTATTTTAGCCTCTTTGCTTGGGAAAAATAGCGATACTCACTACGATAGTTCAACCCAAAAATTAATTGCTTATTATAAACAGGCCAGGGAAGAACGCTGATTCTTCCCCGCCATCGCTTATTTTTAGAAGCCTAGAAGCCGAGTTAATTTGCTAAGTTCTGGCTTGGCTTTACTAGCGGATTCAAGCCCATCAAAAGCTTGTACTTTTCTAGTACTGACGGCATTGCTATAAACATTAGCAATTGAGGCGCTGCTGATAGCCTCTGCCTCAGACCCCGAACTGCCTGAATCTGCTTCGCTGTCAGAAAAATTCGCTGCTACAACAGGAGAAGCACTCGCAGCTTGGGCGATAACGGCTGCTGCCACTTCAACAACTTGCGCTGCTTCAGCCCGAGGCATTGAAGCGGTCGAGGAATCACTATCATAAGCCAGCTGCTTAGCATAAAGCATAGGACGGGCAGGAGCATAGCTGTCAGATTCTTCATCGCTTGATACCACGCGATACTCATAGTCTCCTGCCACGTAAACATTTGACTCTGCAGAAGCGTCACTTTCTGAATCCGCTGCCTGAACAGCGCTCACTGCATCCTCATAGCTGTACGCATAGCCTTGCTCAGGACCTGAATCGCTTTGATCTGAATCGGTTTCAAGCACTCGATAAGTTACGGAACTTGGACTTTCAGCACGTTCTAATTGAGGCAAATTAAGGGCTGCCGCATGAAAAGCCCCGGCAAGCACTGGAGGGTATTCTCTATGGCGGGGTTTAGAATCTACAGAGGCTTCGCTGTCAGATAGATAGCCGTCTTTTATACGCGCAGGTTTTCCTTTACGACCCATAATGACCTTCCTTGGTGATTTATAAGTATTAATGGATATTATAGCACAAATTTAATTAATTTATGCATTATTATCACATTTTAATACATATTTTTATATATATAATCTAGCTGATGCCGCTCAGCTCAGTAATAGGCCAGCGCGGTCTAACCACAACTTTATGCTCAACAGGTTTACACTCATCCTGAGCTTGCCCAACAGAAGATTGCAAGCGCAATGCTCCCACTAAAGCAATCATGGCCCCGTTATCGGTACAAAACTCCAATCTGGGATAAAACAGTTCCCAGCCCTGAAGCTTGGCCAAACTACCCAGCTGCTCTCTTAGCAAGCTATTGGCACTTACGCCTCCTGCCAAAACCAGCCGATTTAGGCCGGTTTTTACCAAAGCCCTCTGACACTTTGCCAGCAGAGTATCCACCATCGCTTCTTGGAAAGCATAAGCAATATCAGCCTTGGTTTGTTCCGACTGATCAGAAGTCTTAAGGGCATTCAATACTGAGGTTTTAAGTCCGCTAAAGCTGAAATCTAGGCCCGGTCTATCTAACATGGGTCTTGGAAAATGAAAGCGTCCGGCCTTGCCCTGTTCTGCCAACTTACTTAAAGGAGCGCCCCCAGGATAAGGCAAGCCTAATAATTTAGCGGTTTTATCGAAGGCTTCTCCTGCGGCATCATCCAAAGACTCGCCCAACAGCTCATAGCAGCCTATCGCTTGAACTCTAACAAGCATGGTATGTCCACCTGAAACCAAGAGGGCGACAAACGGAAATTCAGGTTTATTGTCTTCCAGCATAGGAGCTAATAAATGTCCCTCCATATGATGCACCCCTATCGCTGGAATACGCCAGACCAGACTTAAAGCTTCAGCAATTCCAGCCCCTACCATTAAAGCCCCGGCTAGACCTGGACCGGCGGTATAGGCAATAGCTTCAATTTGCTCAGGCTTAATATTGGCTTGTTCGCAAACTTCTTCCAGCAAAGGCAGCACCAATCGAATATGGTCCCGGCAGGCTAATTCTGGCACGACTCCGCCATATTCGGCATGCAGTTTGGTTTGGCTATATAAAGCATGGGATAGCAGGCCCTTAGCACTGTCATACAGCGCTATCCCGGTATCATCACAAGAGCTTTCTATGCCTAAAACCAACATTTTTTATAAATCCTTTGAAATTTAGGGAAGTTTACCGTAGAATACGCCGTCCTGGTATTAAAAACTATCTATAACCGGCATAAAGAATTATAAGTGAGGTGAATTATACAATGCCAAGCGTACGCGTAAGAGAAACCGAGCCATTTGACGTCGCACTGCGCCGTTTTAAACGGTCATGCGAAAAGGCGGGTGTCCTATCTGAGCTACGTCGTCGTGAGTGCTTTGAAAAGCCAACCACTGAAAGAAAGCGTAAAAAAGCTGCTGCTGTTAAGCGTCATCTTAAAAAACTTTCCCGTGATGGTCAGACTCGCAAACGGCTGTATTGATTTGCCACACTTAAATATATAAAAAGCCCCAACTTGGGGCTTTTTCATTTCCAGTTTATAATAGATGTTTCTCTTGAGGAGCTCCCATATGTCTGATTGTCCTTTAAAAGCCCGCCTGGTTTCTGATATGAAACAAGCCATGCGTGATCAAAATAAATCTCTTTTGATGACTATTCGATTGGCCTTGTCCGCCATTAAGCAAAAAGAAGTGGATGAGCGGATTGAATTAACAGATGCTGATGTTATCAGTCTTTTGGATAAAATGATCAAGCAAAGAAGAGAATCCATCAAACAATATGAAGCAGGCAATCGCCCT
>JARDZR010000109.1 GCA_029240715.1 Gammaproteobacteria bacterium | reverse complement strand
TTGAGAAGGCTGAGCTGTTCCCGTATCGTTTTCGCTGTCTTTATCATGATAAGCAGGCGCTGTGGGAACGTTATTATTTGGATTGCTGTTATTTGAATTATTATTATTGTTTTGGGTATTTAGGGCTGTCTCAAATTGTGAAATAGCAACATTGAGCTGAGCGTCATCCAAAATGGCAGTTACAGCAGCTTGCATACTACAACTTGCTTGTCCAGGGCTTGGGTTTTTTGGGCAATCAGGTGGTGGAGCAGGGTTGTTTTCACCTTTACTGCTAGCCGGTGCCACATAAGTACTAATTAAGCTTTGTACTTGGCAATAAGTATCACCTGCAATATCTCCTTTTTTAGCTGGGCAAGCAGGCGGTGTAGCAATGCCTGAAATATTAATATTTGTACCGGGAGCGGGTGGGAAAGTATAGTTATAACTACCCTGAACTAGAATATCGCCCTGCGATTTCCAGAAATTAGGGAGAGGGTAGCCTTGCAAATCATTGCCACTAATTGGAGAAGTAGCTCCTGTCAGGTTACTACCGATAAAGAAGAAATAATTGATGCCGTTACCTACTACGGATGAGTTCAGGCTTTGGGCACCTGATAATACGGAATTTAATTGACCCGCACAGTCAGACTGGTCTCCGGAATAAAGTTGGCCACACAGCCCGGAGATTTGGTTGGCCATAGCCGTAGAAATATAACTAGGTAATACAGGATATTGTGAAGATGAGAGTGAGCCTTGAATACTGAAATACTGGTTAATGGGAATAGATATCTGGCCTGAAGTAGGCGGGCTTGGCATGTTGTTTACAATCGCCTCAACCGCTTGCATCATAAAGACCTGCTCTACCATTTGAGTCACTGTATTGTTTAAATAGGTAGGAATAGGAGGCTGGGCGCTATTGTTAAATATCTGGTTAATGGTTTGTTGCCAAACCGTAGTCCCCATATTGACCCCGATTAGCACCGCATACAGGATAATTTTTTGACCAATACAGAGACCCGATTGCAGTGGAACAATAAATAACAGACCAAAAATAAGTCTGACAGGGGTCCAAATGCTATGCCAGTCTTTACCTAAAAACTGACCTTCTGCTGCGGTATTAATGGTTCCGACAAACACCATAATGGCGAACAAGATAGTGCCGCAACCCAGCAAAGCCTGGTTAAAGTACATCATCATGGAAGCAAACAGCGGTAAAGGGACAAGAACATTGTTAGAGTCATAGCTTCCAGGAGCTGGAATAGAAGGATCGACCATGTTTTGAGCCGAGCCAACAACCTGGTTTAAAATAATAACCGACTGGTCATACCAGGTAGGTAAGCCTAATGATAAAATAGACATGATTAAGCTCCTTTACCTGTTACATAGGCCAGCCATTCTTTAAAGCTGCAGCCTAGCTGACGTTTTGTAATCTGAAACATCCAAAAGTGATAACGAAAAGCATAAGACAAGCACAGCAAGCAAAAACCAAGGCTTAAAAAAGCGGGTATGCTATGCTTATGCACAAAGTTATAAATTGAATAAAGTATTGATAAACCAGCAATAATTAGGAAAGTAGTGCAAAGTTTTTTGAAAACTTCATAAGTGGAAAGCAATTGTTGCTGATTTTCTGTAATCGGTTTTTTGCCTTCGGGTTTTACGTGCAGTTCGCTTGTGATCACTTCCTGGCTATAGTTCTTTACGAACTTAAAGTTTTCAGTAAGCTCTTTTACGCCAAACATCCTTTTGACGCCACCGATGGTTTTTTGAATAATACCCATCTTACACTCCTTGTTGGATTAATTGATTAATCATAGACGATAAATCCCCTACTTGTTTTGGATAGCAATCAGCGTAGCTGGTTTGCATTTCAAGTTTTTCGATAATTTCCATCGATTCTTTTTTAGCTAGGCTTTCGCTTTTCCCTTCTAAAATATTTAAGCGCTTTACTACTTCATATAGCTTCTCTTTGGTCAAAATGCTAGGTTGAAGGGGCGAAACTTCAACGTCAAAAAAGCTATTTGCCAGTCTTTCTTCAACTGGAACATGCATAAAAATGGAAGGGTTATTAGATTGATCACCAAAGTCGATCAGCTCTTCGTTTTGTTTGCCGCCGATAAATTTGAGAATTATTTCCGACATTTGGCCATTGTCTTTTTTGACAGCAGGCTGGTTCAGTGCATTAAACAATTCATCTAAAGCATGGGGTTCAGCTGGAAGTTCGAGCATTTGGGCATTGAACTTAGCAGTAGCTAAAGTGCGTAAAGAAGCAATAGCTTGGTCAGCTGGCGGCCGCACTTTCAGCATTTGATTTAATTTAATGGTTTTGATTTTGGCAGGGTTAGCATGGAAAAAACGGGCCCTGACAATAGTAGACTTGAAGAAAATATGCGCTTCGCCTTCTCTTTGGTCTTTCAAATCCAGCAAGTCGATACGATTTCTTTTATCAAAGGTAGCTTCCATGGAGTCTTTATAGTGGAAAGCGGAAGCTCCCTCTCCTTGTCTGTTTAAGCTTCTTGTTACCGATACATAAGATTCGCCTGCAGTTTTTTGGAAAAACTCCCAAGTTTCCTGAGGGTCTTCCAATTTCATACAAATTTTAATGTTGGTGTTAGCGCAAATTGAAGCAGCTTCTTCTTTTGAGGCTTTTTGGAAAGCGGGTAAATCCTGACCGGCAAACACCACTGAGAACCCTAAAGAACGGGCCTGGGCAGGGACCACGGCAAAGCCTTTTACTGCATAGTAACCATACTCATCCAATACGCAAAGATAAGGGGTTTTTGAATTGGTGGGTTTGGTTTCAATCACGTCTTTGTAATCGCCTTCCACTCGGCTTCCTAAGCCTTCTGCCAACATAGCTTTTAAGGAGGCAATAATCAGTTTACCCAGTCCTGACAGCTCATCTGGAGATTTTTCCAAAGCAGGCAAAAGCACCACTAAAATTCGGCGGTTTAATACCACATCCCTAAAGTCCACTTCGGCAAGATTAGTCCTTACAATATGGCCATAAACGTCTGCCAAAGAACCGAAAATACGGGTCAACTGCATGGTAATATAACCATGCTGTTCATAAGCCTTACCACTTTGCTTACCTTTTTCGCTTTTTTGATAGCCTGGAAGGGTTGCCAAATAGTTTTCCAAGGAATCTCGAACTTCAAAGGGAATAGGCTTATCCATTATCGTAATATTGTTAGCTTGGTCGATAACTTTGCGATCATATAACATGTCTTCAATCGCATCCAAAGTGAAGTATTTACGAATCACTCCGGCCTCTAAAAGCAGGTAGCCGTTATCTCTTAAGTAAACCAGCGGGCGCATTAAAGCTTCAATAAAAGCGATAGCACGGCCTTTCCACATGTCAGAATCAGAGCTGCCGCCTGAAGCCCCGCCACCGCTGTCCATTAAGCTCACAACAAGGTTTGAGAGCATGCTGGATGAGCCTGCTGCAAAAGGGTTCATGGTGTTTGATAAAACATGTTCTTGTGGCCCGATAATGTCGTTAGCACCGGTCATAAAGTTAACGAGTAACAGATCGTCCTCGCGCCCCATCGAACGGACCATAGAAAAGATTTTGGCAAACAGGGCGTTGTCCCCTTTACCATCGACATAAATAAATCCACTGCCTTGCAATAAAGCGTTATAAGCAATTGAAATCAAAGCTTCAGTCTTACCACTACCGGTTGAACCAAATATTAAAGCGTGGGTCCGCATATCGTTATTGGTAAACCAAAGCTGCTCCTG
>JARDZR010000017.1 GCA_029240715.1 Gammaproteobacteria bacterium | reverse complement strand
GGCACGCTAATTGGAGTGCGAATAGCAATAATTTCTCCAATATAGAGTTTAGAGCGTGAATTAAGCTTGTTCCATCTTTGTAAGTCTTGCACGCTAACGTTAAATTTGCGGGCAATTTTGCTTAAAGTATCACCGGCTTTAATTCGATAAATCTTGCTTTGTGAAGCGGGGGCATAGGTGTAAACAGGATAAATAAGCGACTGTCCGCGACGCAGGCGACCAATCCTGTTGTATTGTCTTAGAGTGGAGATGCTAACTCCCGTAAGCTGGCTAATCGAATCCAGAGTGTCGTGTCTTTTTACAATATAGCGTTTCCACTCAGTTTGGTCGATCAAAGGTTCGTTTTGTAGGTTCTGCTCAAATACCGCAATTTTTTCAATCGGAAGGGTCAGATAATAGGTGCCGGTATTGCTGGGCGGGGTGGCAAGTTGGGTATAGCCTGGATTGAGGGCTGTTAATTGAGATTGGCTAATTTCAGCCAGTCTGGCAGCATCCCTCAAGCTAATTTGTTTGGAAAGCAGTACGTTGGCAATTAAAGGACGGTTTGGAACATCAGGCAAGCTTATGCCATATTTGCTTGGATTGTCGATGATGGCAGCTAAAGCCAGTAACTGAGGAACATAGTTGCGGGTTTGTTTAGGCAGGTTCAATGACCAGAAATCGGTAGGAAGACTTTGGCTGGCATTATAATTCATTGCCATTTTCACTGTGCCTTCGCCTGAGTTATAAGCTGCAATGGCTAATATCCAGTCGCCATTAAAATAACTATTAAGATAAGCAAGATAGTTAAGCGCGGCATCAGTGGACTGATTAATGCTTTGTCTGCCTTGGAACCACCAGTTGTCGCTGCTTACGTTAAAGCGTTTTGCGGTTTGCGGCATTAATTGCCAGATTCCTACAGCTCCGGCGCTTGATTTAGCTAAAGGTCTATAGCCGCTTTCAATTATAGGCAATAAGGCAAGCTCAGTTGGCATATCTCTTTCTTGCAGAAGCTTGACGATGCCATAAAGGTAAGGCTCACCCTGTAATACAATATCCTGAATGTAGCTAGGATAGTTTTGATACATCTTAATATAAGCTTGGACTTGAGGGTTATCTTCATCATGAGGCAGATTAAAACCAGCGCGCATCACATCCCATAGCGAATTGCTGTTTTGTTGGGCTTGTTGAGTCAGTGTGGCGATTTGTTCAGGTTTATCAAGTGAAACGGTAGCAATAGCCTGATGTTGTGAGGTTTTTATGCTGGCGCAGCCGCTAATCAGCACGCTGATTGATAAAATTGATAGGTGTCGGATAATTGAGTTAAATTTCATTTTATGACCAGTTATCTTTAAATTGTCGAATTGCTGTAAAGACTTGAAGAGGATCATTTGCATCGCAAGCAAAACGTTTGGCAATAATTTTGGCAAATGCGGGGTCTTTGCAGCGCAAAAAAGGATTGGTAGTTTTTTCAATAGCAAGAACAGAAGGTAGGCTAGGCAGCTGTTTAGCTCGCAAAGCCTTGACTACATTGAAACGATTTTTTACATGGCTGTTTTCAGGCTCTAGCTCTAATGCAAACTTCAAATTGGCTAAAGTGTATTCATGACCACAATATATATTGGTGTGATCAGGCAATTCACATAGTCGATTTAATGAGTTAAACATTTGCTCAGCAGTTCCTTCCAACAATCGGCCACATCCTGCAGCAAATAAAGTATCACCGCAGAATAAATTTGAGCCATCATAAAAACAAATGGCATCCATGGTGTGACCAGGCGTTTTGAGAATAGCAAATTTTAAGTTCAGTGTATGCAAAAAAATATCATTTTCTGCATTAGAAAAAGCAAACAGCTTTGGATGATGGGTTTTTACCAGTTCATTCACTCCATTAGTATGATCGCCGTGATGGTGGGTGAGTAAAATGGCTGAGAGCTGAAGTTTATGCTTTTGCATATAATTTAGCACGGGTTTAGACTCTCCTGGATCAACTATGACTATTTCAGGGCAGTCGCGGGATTGGATTATCCAAATATAATTATCTTTCAAAGCATTAACATAAGTAATAGTATGCATTTGCAGGCTCCAATATTTCTACTATGTTATTACAAGACATTGTTAATGAGAAAGTGTTTACTATGAAGCTGATTGGTTTAGATTGGTTGCTAACAGAGGAAAATGCAAGGCAAGATGAGGTTTTGGCTTGCTGTTTTGGCTATTATTTATTGTTGTTGACTACTCAAAAAGCCCAGGCAAAGTTAAGCTGTCCGATTAAGCAACATATTGTAGTTAAGTGTGAGCAGGAAGGGCAGCAAGCAGGGGTGGTGACAGATTGGTCTCATCTTCCTTTTGCCCCAGGCAGCATCGATTTGATTGTTTTATCGCATGTTTTGGATTGGTTTGCTGAGCCCCAAGCCTTGTTGCAGGAGATCTCAACTGTTTTGCGGCACGATGGGAAAATCTTAATAACCGGTTTTAATCCGGGGCGTTTACGCGCAAGGCGCTTGGCAAAGTGCTATCATTCTAAAACGCTGCAGCTTAAACTATGTACGAGTTTAATCATGCTATTAGAAAACAATGGCTTTGAGGTTTGTGAAGTGAAACATTACGGCTTCTTCACGGTTAAAAATAAGCGTTTGGCTAAATATATAAACAGTCTGTGCAATCGATTTCTTTCTGCGATGGGCTGTGGCTACCTCATTGTCGCTCAAAAAAAAGTATTAGGGACTATTGCCGCCAAGCCACAATGGCCAAGGCCTTTATTAGAAACTGACAAAGTATCAGCACCTAGCTGTAGAGTAAAGTAAATGAGTAAAGTAGAGATATATACCGATGGGGCCTGCAAAGGCAATCCAGGGCCAGGAGGATGGGGCGCTTTGTTAAGATATAACGGCCTTGAAAAAACTTTAATGGGAAGCGAACAGCATACGACCAATAACCGTATGGAATTAATGGCAGCCATTATGGCTTTGCGCGCCTTAAAGAAGACTTGCCAGGTAAGCTTAACGACTGATTCCCAGTATTTAAGAAAAGGCATTACAGAGTGGATTCATAATTGGCAAAAAAACAACTGGAAAACAGCGGATAAAAAACCTGTTAAGAACGCAGATTTATGGCGAGAATTGTTGGAAGAAGTAGCCAAGCATCAAGTTGAATGGCACTGGGTAAAAGGTCATAGCAATCATTGTGAGAATGATCTGGTGGATACTTTAGCTAATGAGGCAATTGATGTTATGCTGGCAGCTTCCAAGGGGTAGGTCATGAGACAAATTATTTTAGATACTGAGACCACAGGTCTTGAAACCAGAGATGGGCACCGCATTATTGAAATAGGCTGTATTGAGCTTGTGGACCGACGTCTTACAGGTAATCATCTGCATTTTTATCTTAATCCAGACCGCTATATTGATGAAGGCGCGCTACAGGTCCATGGTATTAGTAGTGAGTTCTTAGCAGATAAGCCTAGGTTTTATCAAGTGGTAGACCAGTTAATGGATTACCTTAAAGGCGCTGAACTTGTGATTCATAACGCTAGCTTTGATGTGGGTTTTTTAAATTATGAATTGAGCTTGTTGCGCCGCAATGATTGGAACCTCATTAACGATCACTGCACAATATTAGATACCTTGGCTTTGGCGAGGACCAAGCATCCAGGCCAGCGTTTATCATTGGATGCTTTGTGCAAAAGATATGGTATCAGCAATGCCCATCGAAAATTGCATGGCGCTTTACTCGATGCGCAGTTGCTTGCGGAAGTCTACCTTGCCCTGACAAGCGGGCAGGAAAGTTTATTGTTTCACGAAGCAGAAGATCAAGCGACCATGTCGCAGGAGTCGATTGATATTTCAAACGGGCGTCAAGCTTTAAATCTGACCGTTGTGAAGGCGGATTCAAGCGAAAGTCAAGCGCATGATGAGTATATCAGTATGCTGGAAAAAGTATCGAATGATAAAGCTATTTGGAGTAAACTTGTAAAGTCTACTATTTAGTCAGAGACTTTATTGTGCCCATTTCAATTAAACATGCATATCTGCGCTTCAAAGATCAGATTATTTTTTCCGATTTAAATCTCGAATTTAAAATGGCTCAATGGACTTGCCTTTTAGGGGGCAGCGGCGTCGGGAAAACCAGCCTGTTAAGATTAATTGCTGGCTTAACCGAGTTGCGTAAACAAGCTTTTACTCAAGTTTCCGCTCAAATCAGTTCTGAAGAATTCCCAAGTTTAAAAGGCCAGGTAATGTATATGGCCCAACAAGACGCTTTATTGCCATGGCTTAATGTTCTGGATAATGTTTTGCATTGTAAGCGTTTAGAAGGCTTGGAGCCAAAGCAATACGTTGATCAGGCTAAGGCATTGCTGAGTCAGGTAGGTTTGCAGGATTGTTTAGATTATTTTCCTGCCAATTTATCGGGAGGAATGAGGCAAAGGGTAGCTTTGGCAAGGACTTTAATGGCGGATAAAGCTATTGTCCTATTAGATGAGCCGTTTTCAGCACTTGATGCTATTACTCGGTATCATTTACAAAACCTGGCATTTGAATGCTTGAAGGGGCGTACCGTTATTATGGTGACTCATGACCCTTTTGAGGCCTTAAGGTTAAGCCAGGAAATCAAAATTCTAGCAGACCGCCCAGCTCGTTTGCTAGAAACCTTAGTATTAGATACGCACGCGCCTCGAGATATAGAAAGCCCTGAGCTGTTATCTTCCTATAAACATATCCTGCAATTATTAAAAAGCTATCATCCTGCAGAAGAGGTGGGGCTAAAATGACAGAGCTGTTTAAAAGAGCAGGCTTGTTGATATTGGGCCTATTTGTTTTATGGCAATTATTAGTAATGGGGCTGCGCATTCCCGTTTATTTATTGCCAAGCCCAATCGAGGTTTTGACTGCACTATGGCAAAATAAACTGTTTTTACTGCAGCAGTTTCTGCCCACTTTAATGGAGACTTTAGCGGGCCTGTTTATAGCCATTGTCTGGGGAATGTTAGTTGCGACGGGCATGGCATTATTTAGACCGCTTCGGTTTTGGTTGTTGCCGGTCATTATCATTAGCCAGGCCATTCCTACTTTCGCCTTTGCCCCTCTGCTGGTTTTGTGGTTAGGTTATGGTATAAGTTCAAAAATTGCTGTCATCGTGGTGGCTTTGTTTTTTCCGGTCACAGCTGCATTTTTTGAAGGAATGAAACAAGTGCCGGAAATTTGGCTGGACATGGGTGTTCTTTTGCAAGCTAGCCGTTGGAGAACAATGCGTTATATCAGTTTCCCAGCAGCTTTGCCTGCCTTAGGCTCTGGTCTTAAAGTAGCAACGGCTTGGGCGCCTATGGCAGCTATTATTGGGGAGTGGGTTGGTTCAAGCCAGGGTTTGGGTTTTGTCATTTTAAATGCCCAGGCAAGATTAGATCTGCCTTTAATGTTTGCGGCTTTAAGTCTGTTGGTAGGTTTTTCATTATCGTTATATTGGCTGGTGGAAGTGACTTTAAAAAAATTAATATTTTGGCAAGGTGGGAGCTTATGAAGAGAATAGTTTTTGGCATGCTGTTAGGGATGTTTTTTATTTCAGCTCAGGCATTGGATAAGCTTAACCTGGCTTTAGATTGGTATATCAACCCAGATCATGCGCCTATTTTGGTGGCCGAGCAGCAGGGTTATTTTAAACAGCAAGGCCTAGAGGTAAATTTGCTGACTCCAGCCCAAAGCGCAGAGCCTGCACAATTGGTGGCATCAGGGCAGGCTGATTTAGCGATTGATTATCAGCCTGGTTTGTTGCTGGAAATGGCAGCAGGAATGCCATTGATGTGGACAGGAACTTTGATCAATCAGCCCTTAAACTGTATTGTGGTATTGGCAAATAGTCCTTATCGGCATTTTTCCGATTTAAAAGGCCAGTCAATCGCATATTCGGCTAGCCCTTCCACTCAGGCCATGTTAAACACCATGTTGTCTTATAACCACATGCCTTTGGATAGCCTGAAGCAGGTCAATATTCAAATGGATTTAATTCAAGCCCTTATTTCCCATAAGGTAACTGCGGTAGATGGAATGATGCGAAATGTAGAACCGGTGCAGATGGCGGAAATGGGCTATGCTACCAGGGCATTTTATCCAGAAGAAAATGGGGTGCCAAACTATGATGAACTTGTTTTTATTGCCAACAAAAACAAGGTGAATCACAATGAAATTAATCGATTTAATGCTGCTTTAACAGAAGCCGTGGCCTATTTAAAAGCCCATCCGCAGCAATCTTGGAAGCAAGTTAGCCAAGCTTATAAAGACCAACTGGCACCTAATGTTCAAATGGCAAAAGCCAATCAAGCGATATGGATGGCATCTATCCAATATTTTAGCGATAACCCGAATTCCTTAGATCCAAAACAGTATCAGGATTTTGTTAATTTTATGCTTAAGAACGGTTTGCTGAAGCAGGCGATTAGCATCCAACAGTATCAAGGGCAATAAAGCTATCGCGGCATTAAAATTAAGTCATGCAGATTCCACTGTTTTAGCTTGAATTGCTGGGCTATAATCCTAGTAAGTTATTTAATAGTAGAGCAGACATGAAAAAAGTACTTGTCATTGGCGGAGCAACTCTCGATACCATTATTACTTACGAAGATATGGAAACCTTGGTGCATCAACGCCAAAATAGCCAACAGTCTTATTTGCTGCTGGAAGAGGGCAAAAAAATAGAAGTCACAGAGCAAAGTACTTTTAGCGGCGGCGGCGCTACCAATGCAGCCGTTTCTTTTAAAAGGCAGGGTTATGAAGCTGCTCTGGTTTGCAAGATTGGACGGGATGCTGCCGGCCACATGGTAATGGACGAGCTTAAAAATTATGGTATTGATTTAAACCTGGTGAGCTACACCGATAAAATGGGAACAGCTGGATCTTTTGTTGTGCCATCTTTAAAAGGGGATAGGACGGTATTTGCCTATCGAGGGGCTAATGCCAATTTACTGCCAGAGGATATTCCGCTTGATAAGGTTTGTGAAAGTCGTTTTGTTTATGTCACTTCATTGAGTAGAGCTTCTGCAGAGCGTTTGCCTGAAATTGCTAAACAAGCTAAAGCCCATGGTGTAGCCATGGCAGTGAATCCAGGTATCAGCCAGCTAAAACTGGGGAGTTCTTTTTTAAAGAGTGCCTTAGGCGGTATTGATACTTTGATATTAAATTATGATGAAGCCAAACAGTTCATGGTTTCATTGATGCAGGCAGATTCTTCTTTGCGTGAATCAGTTGAAGCAGCCAATAAACAGGCTAAGGGAGCTGACCGTTTGTTGGATGCAAAAGTGTCTTTCCAGGACGCTTATTTTAACCTTAGGAAATTTTTTGAAGAAGTCTTGAAGCTAGGCCCTAGAGTGGTAGTCGTCACAAACGGAGCTGAGGGCGTCTATGTTGCCACTAAGGATCGTTTGTATTTTCATAAAAGCATGCCTGTTAAAGTGGTCAATACGCTTGGTGCTGGAGATGCTTTTGGCTCTAGCTTTGTTGGGGCTTTATACGGTGGGAACTCTGTAGCAGATGCTATTCGTTATGGCATTGTGAACAGTGCCTCAGTGATTCAATACCCGGATGCTAAAACGGGTTTGCTGGCTCAACCAGCCCTGAAAGAAGCAATAGCTAAGCTCGAACCTGCATTGTTAAGTGAAAGAGCTTGGGAGTGATAAGCCGCTAAGCAGATCATTTTCTTGACGGCATTGCCATTAAGAAAATGTCACTCAAGAACGCTTAAAACGTTTCCAAGCCCTAGTCTTTTACCATTGTCAGTAGTATCATACGCAAGTCTAAAAAGAGTTCAGGAGTAGAAACTCAATGTTGTTGCACTCGGATGAAAAAAATAATTCAATTTTAAACGAGCTAATTAAGCTTATTAAGCAGAAACAACCCGTCAAAAATATTGATCAGCTGATCAATTTTATTCCGCAATATTATTCTTCAGTTTCAAAAGATGAATTAGCTTCAAGAGATATCATTGATTTATACGGGGCCTTAGTTTCTCACTGGAGCTTTATTAATCAGCGCCAGCCAGGCGAGGTGAAGCTTAGGGTTTATAATCCTGATTTAGTTCGAGATGGCTGGAAAACTTCTCATACCATCGTAGAAGTTTGCCATGATGAAATGCCGTTTTTAGTTGATACCTTATTAATGGAATTGAACCGTTTAGGCTTAAATATTCATTTTATTGTTCATGCGGGCTGCATTGCTGTGGTAAGAGATTCACAAGGCATGCTTGATAAAATCATGGACAGCTCAAGTGCTGATAACGAAACGCTACTTCGTGAAGCTGAGATCTATATTGAAATCGATCGCCAGCCTGAAGATGAAGCCACTTTTGCAGGAATTCGAGATGCTTTATTAAAAGTTCTGGGAGATGTGGGTTTAGCAGTGCATGACTTTATGTCCATGAAACAGTGTATGAAAGAGGCGGCTGACAAGCTTCAAGAAACCCCCCCTCGCCATATTGACGCTGATGATATTAAAGAATCAGTGGATTTTTTAAACTGGCTGGACAATGATCATTTTACCTTTTTAGGCTATGCCGAATTTGCAATGGTTGCTAATGGTAATGCTAAAAAGTTACAGCGAATTGATAACAAAAGATTGGGAATTCTGAAGCCCTCTAGTACTTATGGCGTAGTAGGGGATTTCAATGAAGAGCTAGTAGAAAGCGCAGAAGTGATCAAGGCAGGCCAGCCTTTAATTATTACCAAATCAAGCTATCAGGCTACTGTGCACCGTCCCGCCTATATGGACGTTATTATTGTCAAACATTTCGATGCCTCTGGACAGGTTACAGGTGAAAGCCGCTTTGTAGGTCTTTATACTTCCTCGGCCTATCACAGTAATCCTCGCCATATTCCTTTTCTTCGTCATAAAGTATCTAAAATTCTGCAACATTCTCTTTTGCCTGCCAAAGGCCATGAGTGGAAGGCGTTGGTCAGCATTCTAGAAAGCTTCCCACGGGATGAATTGTTCCAAATTTCAGAAGAGGACCTTTATAGAACTGTCATTGGTATATTACAGATTCATGAAAGACAGCGGATCCGTTTATTTGTTCGCAGAGATACATTTGGACGGTATTTCTCCTGCATGGTGTATGTGCCTCGTGACCTGTTTAATACCGAGCTTCGCGTTAAAATGCAGAATATTTTGATGCGGGAATTTGATGGAACAGAGTCCACTTTTTCTCCCAATTTCCTTGAATCAGTGCTGTGCCGTATTGATTATATTATTCGGGTCGATCCAAATCGCCCGGTTCAAGAATTTGATGTTAAAAAAATTGAATCTAAGCTGGTAGAAGCAACTCGCAGTTGGCGAGATGATTTGCGCGATTCATTGATTGAGAGCATGGGCGAACATAAAGGTTCTTTGCTTTACAATAAATATGCTCGAGCTTTCCCGGCAGGATATCGTGAAACCTTTTTAGCTCGTTCCGCAGTAACAGATATCGAGCTGCTAGAAAATGTTTTAAGCACTAATCAGCTTGGTATGTGTTTTTACCGCATGTTGGAAGAGCCAGAAAATTGTATTCGCTTTAAGTTGTTCCAGAAGGATAAAGGCCTTTCTTTAACTGATGTATTGCCTATTTTAGAGAATATGGGGCTGCGCGTTAACGAAGAACGTCCTTATCAAATTAAATTAACCGATGGCAATACCGTTTGGATTTCAGACTTTGGGATGCAAGTGGTTAACTCTATTGCTGCCATGAGTGAAATTAGCGGAATTTTCCAAGAAGCTTTTTCTCAAATTTGGAGCCAGCAAGCTGAGAATGACGGTTTTAACTGCTTGGTGATGAAAGCGGGTATGCCTTGGCGAGATATTATTATATTGCGCGCTATTGCAAAATACCTCACTCAAATCGGCTTCTTATATAGTCAAGGCTATATGGAAAATACCTTAACGAGCAATCCTATAATTGCCCAAAAACTGGTAAGCCTATTTAAAATCAAGTTTGACCCTTCTATCGATGAGGCCCATCGCGGCCAACAAATCAATGCGGCGGCTGCAGAAATTGATAAGCTGTTAGAACAAGTCGTTAACTTGGATAGTGACAGAATTATTCGACGTTTTATCGATGTCATTCAAGCTATTTTGCGCACTAACTATTTCCAGCATAATGCAGAAGGTCAGTTGAAGTCCTATGTTTCCTTTAAGTTAAAACCAGGCTCTATTCCAGATATGCCTAAGCCTTTGCCAATGTTTGAGATCTTTGTGTACTCTCCAAGAGTTGAGGGTGTGCATTTGCGTGGTGCAAAAGTAGCTCGAGGCGGTTTGCGCTGGTCTGATCGTCGTGAAGATTTCAGGACTGAAGTATTAGGCCTAATGAAAGCACAGCAGGTTAAAAATGCCGTCATTGTTCCGCTAGGCGCTAAAGGGGGCTTTATCCCTAAAAACTTGCCAAGCGATAAAGGGCGTGAAGCCATTATGGAAGAAGCTGTCGAGTGCTACAAAATTTTCATTCGAGGCTTGTTGGATATTACTGATAATTTGCAGAAAGGCCAGGTTATTGCTCCGGTAGAAGTGGTGCGTTTTGATGAAGACGACCCGTATTTGGTAGTAGCAGCTGATAAAGGAACTGCAACTTTTTCTGATATTGCTAACAGTGTTGCAGCTGAATATAACTTCTGGCTAGGTGATGCTTTTGCCTCAGGCGGAAGTAACGGCTACGACCATAAGAAAATGGGAATTACAGCAAGAGGTGCCTGGGAGTCGGTTAAGCGTCATTTCCATCATCTTGGCAGAGACACCCAAACCCAAGATTTCACTGTAGTGGGAATTGGTGATATGGCAGGGGATGTATTTGGCAACGGTATGCTGCAATCACGCCATATCAAATTGGTTGCCGCATTCAACCATATGCATATTTTTATCGATCCTAACCCAGAGCCGGAACAAAGTTTTAAAGAGCGCGAGCGTCTATTTAATTTACCTCGATCCACTTGGAAGGACTACAATCCTGAGCTTATCAGCGAAGGGGGCGGGATATTTGAACGTTCCGCCAAAACCATTGCTATTTCAGAGCAAATTAAAGCTTTATTGGGTATTGAAGACGACAAGCTTGAGCCTAATGAGTTGATTCGCGCTATTTTAAAAGCTCCAGTAGATTTGCTGTGGAACGGCGGAATCGGGACTTATGTTAAAGCAACGGCCGAAATTAATATGAATGTAGGGGATAGGGCTAATGATGGCTTGAGAGTCAACGGGGCTGATCTTCGCTGCAAAGTTGTGGGTGAGGGTGGTAATCTTGGCTTTACTCAATTGGGCAGAATTGAATATGCATTAAAAGGCGGGCAGAACTATACCGATGCCATCGATAACTCAGCCGGGGTCGATTGCTCTGACCATGAAGTTAATATCAAAATTTTACTGCACGACATCATGGCTCAAGGTGAGCTTACCTTAAAGCAAAGAAATGAGCTGCTTGCAGAGATGCAAGACGAAGTGGCTGAGTTGGTCTTAAAAAATAACTATCATCAAACTCAAGCAATCAGTAATGGGGTCAGCAGAACAGGCTCCTTACTCATGCAAACCAGGTTGTTACAGGAGCTTGAGCGTGAGGGCTATCTAAATAGACAGCTTGAGTTTTTGCCTAATGATAAAACTTTGAAAGCCAGACAAACTTCAGGCAAAGGCCTAACTAAACCTGAATTTTCTGTATTGATGGCTTATAGCAAAACAGTGATCAAGCGGGCTTTATTAGATTCAGATTTGCCTGATGAACCCTATTTCGCTAAGTTTTTGGAAGCTGAATTTCCTAAAGTCTTGCATCAGAGATTTAATGAGCAAATGCGTAGCCATTATCTAGGTCGTGAGATTATTGCCACCCAGCTGACTAATGCCTTGGTGCAATACACGGGAATTTCATTTGTCCATAGAATGTATGATGAGGCGGGAGCTTCACCTGCTATGACAGCCAGGGCTTTTGCCGTTGCTTTGGAAGCATTTGATATAGAAATCTTGTGGGCAAAAATAGAAGCCTTGGATGGTAAGGTCCCCACTCAAGTCCAAACCGATATGATGGATGAAATTTTCCGCTTTTTGCGTCGCAGCTGTCGCTGGTTATTGCGCAACTATCGAGGGGGCTTGAATGTTCCTGAAATGGTAAAAGATTTGAAACCTAAATTTGAGAAGCTATTTAAGCTGACCCCTCAGTTCTTATCAGAAGAAGAACAAAAACATCGTGAGAAGCTTATAGAAAAATTTGTGCATGCAGGGACTCCACAAAATCTAGCGGCTCAAATTGTAAACTTCTCTTATCTGTCTCCAGCTATGGATATTATTGAAGCTTCCAAGCGCAATAATATTGCCCTAGAGGAAGTGGCTGAGGTTTACTTTGAGCTAAGCCGTCAGTTAACCTTGGGCTGGCTGAGAAAAGAGCTGGCTAAGATTCGCAGCAATGGCTATTGGGAAATGTTGGCAGGTTCTGGCTTGAAAGATGATTTGGATAAATTGCAGCGAGTATTTGCCATTAGCGTGATTCAGGTCACTGATCCAAAATTGTCTGTGGCTGAACGAATTAGTACTTGGGCCCAGTCCTATGTTTACTTGATCAAACGTTGGCGAATTATTGTCGACGACCTTAAGCTAAGCGGCCATGAAGATTTTGTGCGCTATACGGCTGCGGTGAGGTGTTTGTTTGATTTGGGGCAGGTGTGTATTTATGGCGGCAAGGATTACATCGACATCCATTTATAAGCAAGCTAATTAGCCATTTCTTTGTTGAAACTATTAAAATGCAGGGGCATTTATTAGGATTGAACTACTCCTGACTTTTTAATGGTTTCGCTTGGAACCGGCTTAATGCTATGGCTTATACATTGATATATCACCGCTTAGCCTGATGCAAAAGGGCCGTGCTACCAACAATCCTGTTCAGCTTGGCTTGAGTGCCCACTGGCAGTTTCATTGCCCAATGAGTCTAGTATTAACTTCTCACATTTTATATCTTGAATTTGCGATAAACGCGGGCTGGCGCTGATTATAAACTCAGTATTGGTAAGCTGGTCGATATTAAGCTGGTAGTAGCCGCCTTGAGTAAATTGAGCTATGTGTAATTTACTTAAGCTTGCGCCTTTATAGCTATGATGCAAGTTGAAGTAATGATTAAGGTTTAGCGCTAGGTTCTTTAGAGCAAGGCTAGCTTCTACGCGCTGGCTTTTTAGCCTATATTGTTGATAATTTGCTAGAGCAAAATTGCAAAGCACGCCGATAATAAGCAAAACTATAATAAGTTCAATCAAGCTAAAACCGCGAGCCATGGTATGTCCTCAGCTATCACTAAATCTGATTCTTCCCGTTTTACTGATCAATAAGCTTCGTGTTTCACCATTTGCAGTAGAGTAAATAAATTTACCGTTATTACAGTTCAGCATGCCTAAAGGGTTAAATTGTAAGTCATTTGAAGAGGGGAAGGCTTGCAATTTAAGTTGATGGCCTGTAGCTAAAGCTGGCAGGCTTAACAGCAAAGTTTTATTGGCTAATAAAATTGCTCCTTGGCTCCAGTCTTCTTGGCATGTTGTGTGGTTTTGGCTGGGGCATAGCTTTATGTTTTGCTTATGGCTGATGGCATAGTTTTTAGCATAGAGAATGACTTGGGCCAGTTCATGCAACCTGGTGAACTGTCTTTCTTTTTGCAAGCTATGGCTAAGCGAATGGGCAGCAAAGCTTGAGGTAATGGCAATAAGCGCTATGACTATCAAGCTTTCGCTTAAGCTAAAGCCTAAATTGAGCAATTTCATATTGATTATATTTTAAACAGAAGTTTAAATCTTTACAAGAACAGCAG
>JARDZR010000108.1 GCA_029240715.1 Gammaproteobacteria bacterium | reverse complement strand
TATAAAGAGTTAAGTTATGTTTCGATATCAGGCAATATCTGTACTGATAAAAAAGTCTCAGCTATAAACGGTATTTTAGGTCGCGGCAAACAGGTCATTGCAGAGTTAACGATTTCACGTGAAATTTGTGAAAAACATCTTAGAATTACTCCTGAAGCATTAGTAAACCTGCACATTAAAAAGAACCTAATCGGCAGTCTTCTCGCCGGAAGCTTAAGGTCTGCCAACGCCCATTTTGCCAACATTCTATTAGCCATATACCTGGCGACAGGGCAGGATGCTGCCAATATCATCGAGGGCTCACAGGGCATCACTTATTGCGAAGTGAAAAATGACGATTTATATTTTTCTGTGAACTTGCCTAATATCATTGTCGGCAGTATGGGTAATGGCAAACATTTAGATTTTGTTCGTGAAAACCTTGCTATTTTGGGCTGCACAGACAGCCGTGAGCTTGGCAAAAATAGCCAACGGCTTGCTATGATCACTGCTGCTACCGTATTATGTGGGGAACTTTCGCTGCTAGCCGCTCAAGTAAACCCAGGCGAGCTGACAAGAAGCCATATGGTATTTGAGCGCCAAGGGCTAAACGTTAATAAACTCAAGGATTAGCTATGTTAAAAGTGGGCATTGATGCTGCCGCCTTCTTTAGTTCACACTATTATTTAGATTTACGCACTTTAGCTGAAGCAAGAGGAGCTGAAGTGGATAAATTTTATGTAGGTCTGGGCCAGCATAAAATGGCGGTTTCTCCGCCGGATGAGGATATCGTTACCTTAGCGGCCAATGCGGCCCAACAAGTTATGCAGGGAATTGATGCCCATTCTGTTGCCATGCTTATGTTTGCCACAGAAAGTGGGATTGATCAGTCTAAAGCAGCCGGCATGTATGTCCATCATTTATTGAAGCTCTCCCCGCATTGTAGAATTGTTGAGTTAAAGCAAGCTTGCTATAGCGCCACAGCTGGACTACATATGGCCTTAGCCATGATTAGACAAAACCCTGAGCAAAAAATCTTATTAATTGCTTCTGATATTGCAAGATACGGCCTAAATACTTCCGGTGAATCATCCCAAGGCGGTGGCGCGGTGGCCCTGCTTTTGTCAGCCAATCCGCGCTTGCTTAGTATTGAAGCTGAAACAGGCATTTACTGTGAAGATGCCATGGACTTCTGGCGTCCCAATTATCGGAGCGAGGCATTAGTCGACGGCAAGCACTCAGTCGAGCTTTATTTAAAAGCCCTCCGCGAGGCATGGCTTAATTATCAAGAAAAAAGCCAACGCCAATATTCAGATCACCAGCATTTTATTTACCACATTCCTTTCCCAAGATTGGCGGAAAAAGCCCATCAGAAGTTAGCCCTGATTAACGGCTTACAACGCCCTTCTGATCAAGAGCTTGAAGAACTTTTAGGGCATACATTGCGCTATGGTCGAATCGTTGGCAACTGCTATACCGCCTCGCTTTATTTAGGATTGATTTCTTTATTGGAACAGCATCCCAAGGATTTAAGCACACACAGAATTGGTTTTTATAGCTATGGCTCAGGCTGTATTGGTGAGTTTTTTAGCGGAACGGTTGAACCCGGCTATCAAAAACATTTGCATTCTCAATATCACAATGCCCTTTTGAATAGCAGAGAAGGATTAACTGCCCAGGAATATGAAGAGTTTTATACCTTCCCTTACCCTACAGACGGCAGCACCTTAAATATGCCACAGCATGAAACAGGCAACTTTCGGCTAGCCAGCATTTCCCAACACAAACGGCTTTATAAGGCGGTTAAAAAGCAGTGAAAAAGATAACTGCTCGCGCTCCAGCCAAGCTGATTATTTCAGGTGAGCATTCAGTTGTACATGGTTGCCCTGCGCTGGCTTTGGCGGTTAACCGCTATTCAGACACCACGGTCAGTTCTCACAGCATGCCTCATGTCTTATTTGACTTGGTTAATCTGCCTCATAAAAAAGAAAGAACCCTAACAGCCCTGCGTAGGCTTAAAAGCCGGCTTCATAACAGCTACAATGCATTTCTGCGCGGCGAAAAAGGCATCAGAGATGTTCTAAAAAAGCCATTTGAGCTATTGGAATACACCACTTCAAATTTAATCGACAAACTAGAAATTGATCCTAAGCAAGGCTTAAATATTCATACTCACTCCAATATTCCAACTGGTTGCGGCATGGGCTCATCTGCTGCAGCGATTGTCAGCACTAATTTTGCTTTAGCGCATTTTTTAGAAAGAGAAATTAGCTTACAGGATTTACAGGCCTTTAATTTAGCTGCTGAAAATTTACAGCATGGCAAATCAAGCGGTCTTGATTTATATATCTGTTCCCATGGCGGCTGCCATTACTTTCAAAAAGGTCATGCAGAAACTCGAAATCTAGCTCATTTTACTTTGCAAATTATTAATACAGGCTCTCCCAAAAGCAGTACGGGAGAATGTGTGAAGCATAGTTCTGAACTTCTTCAATCAGTAGCATTACGCGAATCATTTACTCAAGTCACTGAAAAAATTGATTCCGCTTGGCGCCAGCAAAACTTTGAACTTTTTACACAGAGTATTCGCGAAAACCATCAACTGCTGTGCAAGCTTGAAGTCGTTCCCGAAAAAATTCAAAATTTGATTCATGCCCTAGAGCAAAAAGGGGCCGCTGCCAAAGTCTGTGGAGCAGGGGCTATTTATGGGGATGCAGCTGGTATTGTGTTAGTACTGGGCGGAGTCAATATCGAAGAAACCGTCAAGCAATACGGCTATCAACTTGAAACTTTGCAAGCGGAACCCATTGGGGTAAGGCTGCTTTAATAGCATAAGATTATGTTGTTAATGACAAATTAGCCCATCCAACTATAATTTAGCTTGTCGTAGTTATTTGCATGCAAGCAGTATCTTGCAATTCAGATAATTTCATGCTGAAATTACGCGCTTTAAAATTTTTAGATGGGGAATTTATGCGATGTCAAAGCTTAAGCTTGTGCGGGGGAACTCAACCAAAATTGATTTGAACAGTTCCAGTGCCCATGATATTTCTTTTGAAAATAAAGATCACTTTATTGAAAAAAATGGAGTGAAATGTGCCGGCACTCACCTGATTATCGATTTATGGGAAGCCACCCATTTGGACAACCTTGAAATTGTTGAACGCGCTTTACGCGAGTGCGTCAAAGCCTGCAAAGCCACCCTATTGCATATCCATCTTCATCACTTCACCCCAAACGGCGGAATCAGCGGAGTAGCAGTCTTAGCTGAATCTCATATCAGCATTCACTCTTGGCCGGAACGAGGCTATGCAGCGCTTGATATTTTTATGTGTGGTGGCAGTGAACCTCATAACGCTATCGGTATCCTTGAAAAAGCCTTTAAGCCAAAAAGGGTCTTAGTTGATGAGCAACTCAGAGGCAAGACAGATGAATAACATCTGGCTGCACGAAACCCTCTATAAAACTTATTGCCAAAGCTTTCAAGTTGATACAATTTTGGAGCAGCATAAAACCTTATTTCAAGATTTACTGGTATTTGAAAATCAGGAGTTTGGTCGAGTCTTGGTATTAGACGGCGCTATTCAGCTCACTACCCGAGATGAATTTATTTACCATGAAATGATGTCGCATGTGCCCATTATTTCTCACGGCAATGTAAAGGATGTATTGATTATTGGAGGTGGGGACGGCGGCATTGCTCGAGAAGTATTAAAGCACCCCGGCATACAGTCTGTGACTCT
>JARDZR010000107.1 GCA_029240715.1 Gammaproteobacteria bacterium | reverse complement strand
CATCATGATGAGAAGGCGGTCCGTAGATATTACCGCAGCCGTCTTTATCAGCAAATTCATCTATATTGCCATACTGACTTTTAGCGTGATTGCCGCACTGTCTCAAGTTGGAGTTGAGACAGACTCAATCTTAGCTTTAATTGCCGGCTCCGCTTTAGCAGTGGGCTTTGCTCTACGCAATACCTTATCAAATTTGGCCGCAGGCATTTTACTCATTATGTTTCGCCCTCCCTTTAAAGTTGGCAATGTAGTGGAGGTTTCAGGACAAATTGGCTTAGTGACCGATATCGGTTTTTTATATACCAAAATGCAGAATGCGGAAAATAAGATTATTGCCATTCCAAATGGCATTTTAATGAATTCCCCAGTCATTGATTACTGGGCTAATCCTATTCGAATCACCGATGTCAGCGTGCTTATTACTTACGAATCAGACTTATTAGCAGCCAAAGCTATTTTGTTGGAAGTCGCAGAAAAACAACCTAACATCTTAAAATACCCCAAAGCTTTTGTAGCAGTAAATGGCTTAAAAGATATTGGAGTGTCCATTTTTGCAAGGGTCGGCATTACCAAAGCTGTGTTTGATGAAACAGTCTGGGCATTTCAAGAGGCCATAAAACTAGCTTTTGATGCAAATGATATCAAGTTCGCGCAACGCACTATCCTGCAAATAAAAGATTTTCATCAAGAGCCAAGCAAGTAGAGCATGCCCAGCTCCTGTCTGATACGATAATAAATAGATTAAGACTAGCTTATGCTCAGGCCTGCTGAGAACCAGCAAAGATTGAAGCCAGGCTTACAAGCAAATCATTGAATCCGACCACTTGTTGCGGCAACTCCTCACGTAAGTGCTTAATGCTCGCCACAGCGCTTGCCATTTCATCCTCGCCAATAATAACGGCAATTCTAGCCCCGCTTTTATCTGCTCGCTTGAACTGGTTTTTAAAACTAGCCTGGCCGATATTCATCATTATTTTTAATTGAGGAAAAGCGTCTCTTAATTGCTCAGCTAGTTTGAAGCCAAATTGTTCTGCCCGCTCTCCTGCTAAAATAAGGTAAATGTCGGGATTATTTAGATTAGCGCTCAACAGATTATAAGTTTCCATCAATAGCAATAAGCGCTCTACTCCCATAGCAAAACCAATAGCAGGCACTTCTCCGCCGCCCAGCTTTTCTACTAATCCATTAAAACGCCCGCCGGCACAGACCGTCCCCTGAGCACCTAACGAATCCGTTACCCACTCAAACACGGTATGCGAGTAGTAATCAAGCCCTCTTACTAAATAAGGATTGACCTCATATTCAATGCCGATATTATCCAAATAGGATTTAAGTAAATTAAAGTGCTGCAAAGACTCAGCATCCAGATGCTCGGTTAATTTCGGCGCTTTTTCAATAAGCTCGCGCATCGCTGGATTTTTGCTATCTAAGATTCGCAAAGGATTGCTGTGCAAACGGCGCTGGCTGTCTTCATCGAGCTGCCACTGATGAGTAGAAAAATAAGCTACCAACTTATCTCGATAGGCCATTCTGGAAGCTAAGGTACCAAGCGAATTAATTTGCAGTTTCACATAAGGGCTTAAGCCTATTTTCTTCCAAAGCCTAGCCAACATAGCCAGCATTTCAGCATCAATATAAGGCCCATTTAAGCCAAATGCTTCTACTCCAATTTGATAAAATTGGCGATAGCGTCCTTTTTGCGGTCTTTCGTGCCGAAACATTGGCCCCATATACCAAAAACGCTGGGTCTGGTGATGCAATAAGCCATGTTCAATTGCAGCCCTAACACAACCCGCAGTGCCTTCTGGTCTTAAGGTTAAGCTCTCGCCATTGCGGTCTACAAAGCTATACATTTCTTTTTCAACCACATCGGTGACTTCTCCAATGCTGCGTTGAAATAATTCCGTTTTTTCTAATATGGGCAAAATAATGCGCTGATAATCGTATTGTTCAAATATTTCACGAACCGCTGATTCAAGCGCCTGCATAATTCTAGCTTGGGCAGGTAAAATATCATTAATGCCGCGAACTGCCTGGATCTTTGCCATAGGCTACCTATAAATTTTTTGCAAGCTGCTGCAAAGTCAAATTAGCATTACTTGAGCCATCAGGATTTCCAGCGCCGGTATATAATATGACTTGAGTGAGGTTTTGGTTTTGCTTGAGATAAAGCAGAACGGCATCAGCATCATTATTGTCTCCCTGGGGAACAATAAAGTAATAACCATTTTGTTGCTCTACGTTCACAATACGAAAACCTGATTTTTGTAATGCAACAGCCATTTGGTTCCAGGTCATACTAAAAGGCGCTGTCACTTCCAATATAGGAATGTTTTTAGCACTGCGCACAATTTGAGATGGCAAGTGCAAAGGAGCAGCTGCTTGTTGTGAGACAGAAATAGGCTGATTTGCGACAGCCTTGGTTGGCACAGGTTTTACTTGAGCGACAGCAGGCGGCGCACTGTTCATTAGAGTTGCCTGCTTTGCCTTATCGTTAATCTGATAACTGTCGCTATAAAAAGGCGGAGTCATGACCGGCATGCCACTGGCTGGATAATTCATTGGCCCAGGAGGCACGTTTAAAGCGGGCTGAAATTTTGGAGAAGTCACCCCAGCTGGCACTTGCAAAGGCGGCAGCTGATTAACATCTTGATTGGCGTAGTCATATGCTCTGTTTCTAAAAGCATGAGCACAGCCAGACAAAACCAGAATACTGCTGGCAATCAAAGAAAAACCTATTATTTTTTTCATATAAGTTACTCATTCATACTGTTTCTCAAAAGATTATACACACAGAGGCCAGCGAGAACTAGTATTTAGCGAACTGAATCTACTATAATTGCCCCCATCACCAAGTTTATTTGGCTACAAAGGACCTATCCATGAATAAAAAACTGGCTTGTATTAGCATTGTCTCTTTGCTTAGCATACTGAGCTTACCCGGCTGCTTTGCTCCGATATTAATCGCTGGAGCCGCTGGAGCGGGAGCTGCCTCTGTCAGCGGAAGCAGCATACCAGTCAGCACTCAAATCAATGATACTTCCATCAAAACTAAAATTATCGCCATTTTGAATAACATGAACAGTCAGCTTGAATATCAGTCTAATGTAGAAGTCACTGTATTCAACGGCATCGTCTTGTTACTTGGCCAAGTTCCAAGCCAAGAAATACGCAACAGCATTGCTACTCAAACCTCAGAAATTCAAGGGGTAAAACTGGTTTATAACCAACTTACTGTCGGACAAAGCGTTAGTCTGGGCACATACAGCAATGATGCTTGGATTACCACTAAAGTAAAAGCCAATATGGTCGGTCAAATTGATCCACTCCACTTTAAAGTGGTGACACAGCAAGGCGTGGTCTATTTACTCGGTCAGGTTACCAAGCAGGAAGGCGACTTGGCAGCGAACATCACTCGGCAAACAGCTGGAGTAAAACGAGTAGTCCAAGTATTTTCCTATATTGCAGCCCCAGCTCAACCTGTCAATCAAGCAGTGCAAAACCCCGGCAATTCAAGCCAGGGTCAACAAATGACTTCTGCAAGCAGCTCCAGCAATAGCGAAGCGGGTTCAGACGCCTCTGACTAACAAGGCATCTCAAGGCTTACTGCCGCAGCATTTAATACCGCAGTAATTCTAATAGCTGACTGAATGGCTACTTTAGAAGCCCCAGCCTGCTCTAAGGCCTTAACATGCGAGTCAATACACATGCCACAACCGTTGATGGCTGA
>JARDZR010000106.1 GCA_029240715.1 Gammaproteobacteria bacterium | reverse complement strand
CAAGAAGGCAAAGCCAAATATTTATGGGCAGCTGCTCCGATATTTTTAACTTCTTTTGGCTTTCACACCGTGATTCCAAGCTTAAGCAGCTATTTAAATAAGGATGCTAAAGTCTTAAAAAACATTATCGTTATTGGCGCTGTTGTACCTCTTTTAATTTATAGCTTGTGGCTAATTTGCGCCTTAGGCATTATTCCATTAATGGGCGATAACAGCTTTAGCCAAATAGCCGCTCAAGGCAATTCGGTGGGGGATTTTGTCGGGACCTTAAATAAATTAGTTAACAATCCATGGATTACTATAGGCGTGAATGGCTTTTCCAATATCGCCATGACTACTTCATTTTTAGGAGTCACTCTGGGCTTATTCGATTTCTTGGCAGATGGATTTAGAAGACAAAACTCAAGAAAAGGCCGACTACAAACCGCGATTCTGACCTTTATACCGCCTTTAGCTTTTGCTATTTACTATCCTAAAGGTTTTATTATGGCCTTGGGCTATGGGGCAATTTTCGTGGCTATTTTGGAAATTATATTGCCGGTATTAATGGTTTACCGCTTAAGGAAAAGCTCAAGTTTAAGCTCTTCTTATCGGGCCCCTATTAATAACTTCTTTTTAATGCTGATATTAATTTGTGGCGTGGTATTAATTGTGACTCAACTCAATAACTTTATTTAAGGCCACTATGCTGAACCAGGCTTTTTAATAACTTGATATGATGGGGGCTGGCATTAAGAGCTGGAATATAATGAAAAACCTCTCCCCCATTTTTTAAAAAAATATCTCTATTTTGCATAGCAATTTCCTCTAGAGTTTCCAGACAATCTGCTGGAAAACCCGGACAAACAACATGCAGTTTTTTTATCCCATGCAAAGAAAGCTCTGCAATGGTTTTGTCTGTATAAGGCTCAAGCCAAGCCTCAACCCCTACTCTGGACTGAAAGCTAATTTGCCATTCAGCCTGGCTTAAATTAAGTATCTCAGCAATACCACTGGCTGAAGCTAAGCATTGTTGATAATAAGGATCGCCCTTTTCAACGTAGGCTTTTGGCAAGCCATGAAAGGACATTAACAGCTTATCTGGTCTGCCATATTGCTGCCAATATTCATTGATTGAATCAGCAACTGCCTGCAAGTATTCGGGGTGATGATAGTAAGACTGGATACAATGAACTTTAGGGGCATAGTGGTTCTTTTGCAAAAAAGCTTCGATAACATCATAGCTGCTGGCAGTCGTTGTCATGGAGTATTGCGGATATAAAGGCAAAATTACCAATTGGCTTATTTGCATGCTTTTAAACTGCTCCAAAGCCTGAATTAAGCTTGGACTTCCATATCGCATCCCAAGTAAAACATGATAAGAATCGCCCAGAGTTTTTTGCAAAAGCTCAGCTTGCTGCCTGCTATAAACCAATAAAGGAGAACCTTGCTTCATCCAAATTTTTTGATAGGCATGAGCAGAACGCTTTGGCCTTAACCTAAGAATGATACCGTGTAATATAGGCCACCACAGCCATTTCGGTTTATCAATAACCCTTTTATCACTTAAAAACTCTGCAAGATATTTTCTAACCGCTTTTACAGTAGGCGCATCGGGCGTGCCAAGATTGGCAAGCAGGACCCCTGTTTTACCGGTTTGCATTAGAGCGTCTCATGTACAGCTTCAATTAAGCAAGCAACATGCTCAGGATTTACATCCGGGTGAATGCCATGCCCCAAGTTAAAAATATGCCCGGGATGGGGGCCGAACTCCTGTTTGACACGCAGTGCTTCTGCTTTAATTTTGTCTGGGTCTGCATAGAGTACAGCCGGGTCCATGTTGCCCTGCAAAGCGACTTTGCCGCCTACTTGCTGACGAGCAGCCCCAATGGAAGTCATCCAGTCGATGCCTAAAGCGCTCGCTCCAGAATCTGCCATCTCATCAAGAGAATGGGCACAGCCCTTACTAAATAAAATAACGGGGATGTTCTCATGCTTAGCTTTGAGTTTAGCTACAATTTCTCGCATATAAGCCAGTGAAAAGCTTCGATAGGCTTGCGGGCTCAATATACCACCCCAAGTATCAAAAATCATTACCGCATCTACTCCGACTTCAATTTGAGCGCTTAAGTAGTCAAACACCGCTTGGCTTAATTGACTTAGCAAGGCCTGTAAAATTTCAGGGGCCTGATAAAGCATGGATTTTGCCAGGTTAAACTCCTTGCTACTGCCCCCTTCTATCATATAGGTTGCCAGAGTCCACGGACTGCCGCTAAATCCAATTAAAGGAACTTTACCGTTTAATTCCTGTTTAATTAAGCGAACAGCCTGCATGACATAGGATAAATCCTGCTTGGCATCAATATTCTTTAAAGCCTTAAGATCATGCATCGACCTAACTGTTTTAGCAAATTTAGGCCCCTCGCCTTGGGTGAAGGAGAGTTCAAGACCCATTGCATCGGGAATGGTTAAAATATCAGAAAACAAAATAGCCGCATCAAGCTCAAAGCGTCGGATAGGCTGCATGGTTGCTTCGCATGCCAGCTCAGGAGTTTGGCATAAATTCATAAAGCTGCCGGCTTTTTCTCTTAAAGCCCGGTATTCTGGCAAATACCTGCCAGCCTGTCTCATTATCCAAATAGGGGTCCTGTCAACTGGCTCCCTTCGCAAAGCTTTTAAAAATCTGTCGTTTTGAATAGGTTTCATTTTAAGCCTGTTAATTTTTCCGCTACTTTTAATTGGATCGACTTTCTAGAAAGCAGGTATTTTAATAGCAAATTGCGCAAAACACACGATAAAGCTTGCTTTAAAGTAGCTATTTTAAATAAACGTTGCGTAAGTTTAATCACTTTCTTGCCTACGGGATGGCGCAACTTTGTATATTGCTGGACTTGATCGGAATCAATAAGCCCTGCTAAGACAAAAGCATCTTCTATCCCCAAATTCATGCCACGGCCTCCGGCTGGTGAATGAATATGGGCCGCATCGCCCATTAAAAAGACCCGACCATTCTGGTAGCGATCAACCTGCCTGCAGCTGATTTTAAAATCAGACTGCCAAAAAATATGCTGCACTTTCGCGTAGCTGGGTAAATAGTTTAAAGCGTTGGGTTGATTACTGATAATCCGGTAGCGCCCTTCGGCTATTTTGATGACAATTAAAGTCATTCCAGCTTTGAGCAAAAAAATATTAGCGTCGCCCTGCTGCTTTGGCCAATCCATACTCACATCAGCCAAGCTCCATTGATCATCATAGGAAAATCCGGAGAATTTCATATCAATGGCTTTACGGACCGCACTATGGGCCCCATCTGCCCCAATCAAATAGTCTGCTTCAATTTTTTCAGTTCCAGAAGGGCTTATTATTTCAGCTATAACAGAATGTTCAGTTTGCTCAAGGCTTATAAACTCTTTGGCCCTTTCTACTTCCACTCCAAAACTGAACAGGACTTCAGTTAACACTTGCTCAGTGACATACTGGGGCAAAGCTAACATAAAGGGATAGCGGTGCTTAAGCAAATCAATATGCAGCTCGAGCAAAAGTTTGCCGGCTGCATCTCGAATTCGCATAAAAGGAACTTTGATTCCTTGTTCAATTAACTTTGCGCTGACCCCCGTTGCTTCCAGCAAAGTTAAGCTATTAGGATTAATCGCAATCGCTTTGCTATAGGCAGAAGGCTCGGCATTTTTATCAATAATTCTAACTTGATGACCCAATCTAGAGAGTTCGATAGCATGAGCTAAACCAACCGGGCCAGC
>JARDZR010000105.1 GCA_029240715.1 Gammaproteobacteria bacterium | reverse complement strand
GAAGGCCATAAAGTTGTCTCATAAGTAGCCAGGGGCACTTTGATATCTTCTTCATTGCCATTGATCAGCAGACGAATCGGGCCAATGGTTTTTAATGGAATGGGGGCAAATTCTGTCACAGTTAACCTATTGCTTTGCGATGTTAGAATGATGAATCAACCAATAAACGGCCAGAGTCAAAATGCCGCCTATTAAAGTGGCAAGCACCCAGGCATAACCTGGAACAATAAGAGTAGAAAGACCACGTTTATTTAAAATTCCTACATCTTTTGCCACTCCATTAGCAAAAATAATATGCAGTAAAATAGTCAGTAAAAACATAATGGCGTGAATGCTGCTAATTGACTGACCTAATAGCCCAAAATAATCGAACATGTTTGTCTCCTTCTAAAAACTAGCATTGCCTGGAGTGCGTGGATAAGGGATCACGTCCCTAACGTTAGCAATACCAGTGATATAGCTTACCAAGCGTTCAAATCCTAAACCAAAACCAGCATGAGGTACGCTACCAAATCTTCTTAGATCACGATACCATGAATAATCATTCGGGTTCATACCGCATTCTTGTATTCTGCTATCCAAAACATCGAGCCTTTCTTCACGCTGGCTACCGCCAATCAACTCACCGATTCCTGGAACCAATACATCCATGGCAGCTACGGTTTTGTTGTCATCGTTTAAACGCATGTAGAAAGCTTTGATTTCTTTGGGGTAGTTCATTAGAACCACTGGGCCGTTCACTTTTTTCTCGCAGAGATAACGTTCATGCTCTGATTGTAAATCCAGTCCCCATTTCACAGGGTATTGAAATTTTTCGCCGGACTGCTCGAGAATTTTAATGCCCTCTGAATAGTCCATCAGGGTAAAGGAGGAGTTTGCCAGTTTCTCTAATCTAGCTAGGCAGGTATTGTCTACCCATTGATTGAAAAAGGCCAAATCATCCGCTCTTTCAGATAATACAGCTTGGGCCACATATTTTAATAACTGTTCAGCTAAAGCCGCATCGTCTTTCAAGTCAGCAAAAGCAATCTCAGGTTCGATCATCCAAAACTCAGCCAAGTGACGGCTGGTATTAGAGTTTTCTGCTCTAAAGGTCGGGCCAAAGGTGTAGACTTTGGATAAAGCCAAACAATAAGCCTCGACATTTAGCTGACCGGATACGGTTAAAAAGGCTTCTTTTCCAAAAAAGTCTTGCGCAAAATCTACCTTGCCTTCAGGGGTTTTTGGCAAATTGAGCATATCTAAAGTAGAAATTCTAAACATCTCACCTGCGCCTTCACAGTCGCTGGCGGTAATAATGGGGGTGTGCACCCAGAAATAGCCATTTTCATGAAAAAAGCGATGGATGGCTTGGGCTAAGCAATCTCTGACTCGAGTGGCGGCACCGATAATATTGGTCCGTGGCCGAAGATGAGCGTATTCACGCAAATGTTCCATGGAGTGGCGTTTGGGTGACATAGGATAGGTTTCAGGGTCTTCAACCAAGCCAATGACTTCAAGCTTTTCAGCTTGGATTTCAACGGCCTGGCCGCTACCCTGCGAAGCCACTAATTTTCCTGATACGATAACGGCGCAGTCTTTTGTGAGCTTCAATACTTCGCTTTCATAGTTAGGCAAGCTATTGGAAATAACTGCCTGAATGCCGTCAAAGCATGATCCATCGTGCACGGTCAAAAAGGAAATGCCAGCCTTGGAATCACGGCGGGTACGCACCCAGCCTTTAACGATGACCTCGACGCCTGGCTGTTGTTTTAATAGTGATGAAATAGATTGTTGCAACATAAGTAGCCCCAAAGCAATAAAATTTGGCGGCTAGTATAACAGAAATAAATGAAAATGTGATTCTAAAATCCACCCTAACCCTCCTTTGTCAAAGGAGGGGGCTCTTCCCTTTGTAAAGAGAGGTTGGGAGGGATTTTAATAAAACCTTAAGCTTTTAAGCCTATAATGAACAAAATTTTAAAAGGAGATTTTTATGCAGGGTTTTGTATTACAAGTGGAAAGCTCTCTTATTATTACTGCACAAGCTCAAATTAACTTCGTTCAGGGCCGGACGACTGCTGTACCTTTATCGGTCTCTACACTAAGTGCTAATTTGACTGTGAATTTTACCAGTGATAACTTAAATAATGGCCGCATGCACGCCAATGTAACAGATGGGGCCACTATCAACCTGATCGGTAATACTTTAATGATTAGCGGTCCAACTGATGCAGTGAATACTTGTCTACAAAGCTTGAAGTTCATCCCAGGACCTTACTTTAGAGGTGTAGTTGGCTTTAGCTGTCTGGCAAGAGATGGTCTTAACCCTGATAAAGCATTTAACATGCAGTTCCAGGAGTCTGTTGATGTCAGCCATAATCCGGGTGCTGCAGCGCTTTTATCTGAAGTTGCACGGCAACGGGAGAGATTGGTTTTGTCAAACCAACAAGCCCATGCTACAGAAGTCCAAGCAGCTGGTGGGGCTGGCGCGCCTCATGCTATAGCAGCTCCTATTAGAGTAACTCTGACTGAAGCAGAAAAGCTTGCTCAAAATAAAACTGCCAAAAACGCAGCAAATCCTTAAATCCACCCGAGCCCTCTTTTACAAAGGAGAGAAACTCCCCCCTTTGTAAAGGGAGGGGTGGGAGGGGTTTTTTAGGTCAAATGCGTTGCGTAGATAAATGAGAAGATATAGATAAGCGCGAAGATAATCGGTAGGGCAACTTCCATGCTTTTTAAAGGCTTGTATGGATTGTCTTTGCCCATCGCTTTTCTTTCAGCTTGCATAGAAGGGCTTGAGGGCATCCGTTTTTCAAGCTCGATAATCACTTTGTTTCTTGCGCTAGTAACCCTTCTAAAATATTGAACCAGCCTCCACCAACCATAGCATAGTACTAATAGGCCTAGTAGTGGGAAAAGCAAAAAGCCTACGCGATGGACAGCTTGTTGATGGCTTAATGTGATTCCAAGCACGCTTAACACAATAGCATGCATGGTTAAAAAATAGGTATTGGCAAGATTGCGTCTGGCGCTAATCCTATCGGTCATTTCAACGTAGAGTTTATACTGCTCAACCAAAAGCACATGATAGGTTTCATTGTTAAATGACTCGGTATCGTTGATATTCCACAACTCGTCGCTTAAGTCAGTATCATTTTCTTTTTTCATATCAATTCCAGTTTTTGCAAATGTCGATATCTAGTTTAACACAAATTTCTATTAAGCCCAGTTTTTGATAGGCAGAAAATCGGTATAGAGAATAGATTCTTCAGAACCCAATTCTGGTTGCCAATTATAGTTCCAGTGCACGACTGAGGGTAGTGACATTAAAATCGATTCTGCTCTACCGCCTGATTGTAAACCAAACAAGGTGCCGCGGTCATACAGCAAATTGAACTCAACATAGCGTCCGCGCCGATACAGCTGAAACTCTCGATGCTTTTCGGAATACACAGTATTTTTACGTTTTTCAATAATAGGGCTATAGGCCTTTTGGTAGGCTGTTCCAATGCTTTGAATGAACTGAAGGCTTTGCTCTAAACTTAATTCATTAAAATCATCAAAAAATAGGCCGCCAATACCGCGGGCTTCATTGCGATGTTTTATATAAAAGTATTCATCACACCATTCTGCCACAAAAAAACGCACATTGAAATGAGAGGTAGGCACAAAGGGATTTTTTGGGTGGATCACCACAGAGACCCCCATGGCTTGGAATGATCTTCCGGCAAGCTCCGGTCTTATAGCCGTGGCACTCATGGGTAGGACGTCCCCTGCTACATAGGAATAATTTACCCCGCCTTTTTCAATGACTGAGCCGCCTTCTAATACCCGACTCATACCACCGCCGCCTTGCGCTCTTTGCCAGCTGTCACTAATAAACTGTTTACTTGGTTCATGAGCTTGAATGCTATCGCAAATCTGATTTTGCAAATTTTTAAGATAATTTTGAACTTCTAGAATGAAATCTTTCATATGCGCTATACCGGGATTTTTAGTATAGTAGGCAACTATATCAAATTTAGAGGTGGCTTGCCATGTTATTAGAACATGATACTTTACAGAACTTTATTTTTGACAATCATCCAGTAAGAGGAGAGATTGTTAGGCTCGACCGTACTTTTCAAACCATTATGAATCAGCACTATTACCCGCCAGTTGTTCGTCAGTTATTGGCAGAAGCTTTACTAGCAGTCAGTATGATTGCTGGAATTTTTAAGCAGGAAGGTAAATTGACTTTGCAATTTCAAGGCAATGGCGCTTTATCTTTGTTATCGGTGAGATGTACCCATGACTTTCATTTAAGGGGAGTTGTGCAATGCAATGAGGATATTTCAAATATTGATTCTTTGGCAGAAGCTTTGGGACAAGGAACTTTATTGTTTACTTATGAGCCTGAAAGCCAAGGCCAGCGCTATCAAAGTGTCGTTGAGGTAACCGGTGCTTCCGTCGCTAGAGCTATTGAAGACTATTTTCTGCAGTCTGAGCAGCTAGCGACTCGAATTTTTTTGGCAGTGGATGAAAAAAGCGCGGTAGGCTTTATGTTGCAACAGTTGCCTTCCAAAGAGGAAGAAAAGGAAGAAAGCTGGAACCATGTCGTTACTCTGGCTGAAACTTTAAGCCCTGATGAAATGCTTAATCTGGATAACCATACTATTTTACATCGGCTTTATCATGAAGAGCAGTTGCGCTTATTTACACCTCATGCCTTGCAGTTTGGTTGTAGTTGTACTGTATATCGGATGGAAAATGCCATAATTAGTTTGGGCAAGGAAGAGGCGCTAAAGATTTTAGAAGAACGCGACAGCATAGAGGTTACTTGCGAATTCTGTAATCATCACTATGAATTTGATAGAGTGGATGTAGAGAGTTTATTTAAAGCGGGGTCTCAAAGGCCTGGCTCTGATATCAAGCATTAGCCCAATTATGTGGGCATACTTAGAATGAATATGCCTTTTCCATACAGAGGGGAATCTAGGCTTTTATCGTCTTAGGCCTTGGAAGAATTCCCTGAGCTTTAGCCCACTTTCTCATTTTAACTGCGCTAATCACGATAAAAACAATGCCAGCAATGAGATAGATTGAGGTCAGCGCTAAACAGGTAAAATAGGCATAATGCCAAACCATGTTAGGGCTTTTAAGGGCTTGGTTCAGTAAAAGACCATTGCCAATCGCTAATAGGATCCAGAGCAACAGCAATCCGGTAAAACGTCGACAATATGCCAACTGCATGTTTTGCCAAAGCATCACTTGCTCTGGCTCAACATGCGGATATTTGCTCGGATTAATTCTTGAGGCTTTAACCCAAAAAATAAGCAGCAGTAAACAGCATACAATCACCAACATTAGTAGCTTGATCCCATGTTGTTGATTAAAGCACTCAGTTTGCTGGTGTCAGGCATTCCCATGGTAGTTTTTGGAGTACCATTTGAATTTTTATACAAAATTACCGGGGTAACTGTAATTTGGTTTTGAACCATAAACTGCATGTTTTTATTGAGCTGGTCTTTTATAGCTTGCGGAGGATTTTTAACGGGGGTGATTCCGCCTTCTTCAATGGATTCATTGAAATTTTGTTCATTTTTCTGCATAGCTTGCACAGGATTTTGAGCGCTTAAAATAGCATAGGCTTTGCCTGCACTGCTCGCTTTTAGGAAGCCCACCGGGATCCAACGTACTGCAAGTTGGCCGGAAGCAATTTGAGCCTGTAATGAGTTATAGAGTCTGTGGCAGTAAATGCAGTTAGGATCAAATACCACATAAGCTTTATGAGGAGCTTGCGGTGAGCCTTGTTCAATCCAGGTTACGTTGTTTAAACTGCTGTAAGCATTGCTAATGGCAGCGGGCGCAACATATTTTTCAAAGTCCATCTGATTCACGTTGTTGCCATTTTTATCAACAATCACTCCAGAAATAAGATACTGGCCTTGATTGTCGGTATAGATAATACCTTGCTGTGGATTAGGCCCGGTGCTTTGTACAACATAGCCTTCCAGATCACCAATAGAGTTGAAGTTGCTTAAAATAGTCACGTTGCCTTGGGTCATTTTTTCAATCAGTAATTTACCTGCATCTACATCGGGTCTTTGCTGAATTTGAAAAAAAGCAACGCTGAGAATAACGCCAGCGATAAAGGCTAAAACAATAAAAATTAGATTTTTAGATTTTGTCATAATTTGTCCTTGGAGCATTATTGAGTTTTCTGGGTCTTTTTGGGAGTGGCTGAAAGCAACTCTATTTTAAAAGTTAAAGCCTGATTTGGGCCGATAACTGGGGGTGCAGATTGGCCATAAGCAAGTTGTGGTGCAATATAAACCATCCAGGTCGAACCAACAGGCATTTTTTCTAAAGCTTTTTGCCAGCCAGGTATCACTTGGTTGACAGGGAAAGATAGCGGCTGGTTGCGCTGATAGGAACTATCAAAAACTGTGCCATTTGGTAAAGTTCCCTCATAATTGACTGTAACAATATCATTAGCACTTGGAATTCTGCCTTTGCCGGCTGTAATCACTTGATAATATAAGCCGTCTTCAAGTTGATTCACTCCAGGCTGGCTGGCAATTTTTTGCATGTAGGCTTGGCTTGCAGCTAAGTTTTGAGCAGCAGTAGCAGCTTGTTTTTGGGCCATGTTTTCCATCATCTGTTGTTGGAAGTCTTGTAATGTAGCCTGCATCTGGGCTGGAGTCATGACAGGCTGTTTGCCTTGCAGGCCGGTTTCAAACCCTGCTTCGAAAGAAGAAGCATTGATACTAATATTTTGTGTTTTAAAGTTGTTGCCAACATCATAACCTATAGCATAACTGACTTTATCCATTTGGGATTTTAAATCGGTGCCAAATAATGCGTAAGCGCTACTTACACAAGCAGTCGTTACTGCAAGAGCAATGCCTGCAATAATTATTTTTTTCATCTTGATGTCCTTTTGAAAGAGTCAGGTTAATCCATGATAGTATGTGTATAGTTATCATAAAGTCAACCGTGAGCTTAAATCATTGCTTGTTGATGCCACAGTAAGTTTCCTTAATAAAAAAAGTGACAAGCAAACCTGCAGCAAATACTAAGGCAAATAACAGCATGGTTGATCGATAGGGATCTAATGGATTAAAAGCCAGGCTCGACCAAATATTAGATTGAATCAAACTGGCAAAAGTGGATTGGAAAAAGGCGTTAAACAAGATCGATATCATGCAGGCAAAGCCCATCGAAATGTTAGCTAGTTTAGATGGGTTGCACTCGGTTAAAATAGGATAGGCCAATAAAGCGGATAGCTGAATAAAAGAAAGGCCGGTTAGAAAGCAAATTAAACCTACGCTAATAATGGCAAGCCCTGGAAAAAACAGCATCAAAGGGCGCCTTTTCCCCATTCTGTCTGATAGCCAACCAATAATTGGTCCACCCAGCATCGACCCAAAGTACATTAGAGTAATAATGCTTGAAGCCTGGACCTTGCTAAGTTGCTCAGCCCCTTGCAAATAAATATTACCTAATAAGCCGCCCAAAATTATAATCGGCAAATTAAGGAAAGTAGTATAGGCGGAACACAGCCAGTTCTGAGAGAATAGCGCGGCATTTTTTAGCTTAGTCAGCAATTCTGACCAAGTTTGAGTCTCTGCTTTTTGAGCAGGGCTATCTTGTTTGTCTTGGACTATAAAGATAATCAATATGCTAACCACTAAAGTAAGCACGCTAATGATCAGCAAGGAATAGCGCCAGCCAAAATGCGCTATCATCAAAGTTAAAGGGGTTTGTGCTGCTACTGCTCCCATTAAACCGATGGTAATAATGGTGCTATTGGCTAATGCCAGTTGCTTTTGTAGCCATTTTGCCACTAGTCGCAAACAGCCTAAAAATACAAAAGACTGGCTGATGCCGCCTAGCATTCTTGCAAATCCCGCCAGGATAATAGAGTGTGAAATTGCAAAAATGCTTGAGCTTGCAATAGCAAGGACCATGCCAATAACGATGGCTTTTTTAACTGAAAAGCGGTCAATCAAAAAACTGACAGGAATTAAAGACAGGCCCCCTGACAAAAGGTAAATGGTTGAAAAAATCCCAAGCTGCGATTCGTTAATATTAAAGGATTGCATTAAGTTATTGGAAAGAGAATTAAAAGCATGCATTTGGAAGAAAATAAAAAATAAGCCCAATGCAGCAGTTAAACAAATTATCCAGGCTTTGAAAGGTTTTGAACTAGGATGCGAGGTCTTGCTCATATGAGTTCCCTCCATTGTAAACAAAAGCTATGTTTTGATTGTAAAGAAATCTATATACTCATGTAAACTCTGCATAATTTATTAAGGGGCAATAACATGAGAGTGGTTTCTTTTAATGCTAATGGCATTCGCGCAGCAGCTAAAAAAGGCTTTTTTGATTGGGCATGGAGCCAGGGAATAGATGTGCTTTGTATTCAAGAAACCAAGGCACAGGAAAGCCAGCTGGCTGAAGAACAATTTCACCAGCAAGATTACTATCGGTATTTTTTCGATGCCAAAAAGCCAGGCTATAGTGGAGTAGCCATTTATACTCGGCATAAACCGGACCATGTGCATAAAGGGCTGGGTTTTGAAATAGCTGACAACGAAGGCCGTTATATACAGGCTGACTTTGGCAATCTCAGTATTGCTTCTTTATATTTGCCTTCTGGCTCAAGCGGGGATGAAAGGCAGGCGGTGAAGTTTAAGTTTATGGAACGCTATGAAGAAATTTTAGCTAAGCAGGCCCAAGATGGAAGGCAATATATTCTTTGTGGTGACTGGAACATCGTCCATAAGGAAATCGATATTAAAAATTTCAAATCCAACCAAAAAAGCTCAGGCTGTTTGCCTGAAGAACGTGCCTGGGTGGATAAGCTTTTGACTTCATTAGGCTGGGTAGATGCATTTCGGGTATTGAACCATGAAGCTGACCAATATACTTGGTGGTCGATGCGTACTAGGGCTTGGGAGAAGAATGTGGGCTGGAGAATCGATTATCAAATGGTAACCGAGAACTTAAAGCCCAGTATCAGCCATGTTGAGATTTACCGTGGGCATAAGTTTTCAGATCATGCACCATTAATCGTGGATTAT
>JARDZR010000104.1 GCA_029240715.1 Gammaproteobacteria bacterium | reverse complement strand
TTTTAATCAATAAAAACACCAAAGTGATTTGCCAAGGTTTTACCGGTAAACAGGGAACTTTCCACTCTGAGCAAGCTATTGCTTACGGAACTAAAATGGTCGGCGGTATTACTCCAGGTAAAGGCGGCCAAGAGCATTTAGGCCTTCCTGTATTTAACACCGTAAGAGATGCAACGGATGCCGTGCAACCTGATGCTTCTGTAATTTATGTGCCTGCGCCATTTTGCAAAGATTCCATTATCGAAGCGGCGGATGCTGGTATTAAGCTTATTATCTGTATCACTGAAGGGATTCCTGTATTAGACATGCTGGACGTGAAGCGCTATTTAGAAAATACCGGTTCTCGTTTAATCGGGCCAAACTGCCCAGGCGTGATCACTCCAGGTGAATGCAAAATTGGAATTATGCCAGGCTATATTCACAAGCCAGGAAAAGTCGGAATTGTGTCCCGTTCCGGTACATTAACCTATGAAGCAGTGCATCAAACGACTGCATTAGGTTATGGTCAAAGCTCTTGCGTCGGTATTGGTGGCGATCCTATTCCAGGCAGCAACTTTATTGATATTTTGACTTTATTCCAAAACGACCCACAGACCGAAGCCATTATTATGGTAGGTGAAATCGGCGGGTCGGCTGAAGAAGAAGCGGCTGAGTTTATTAAAGCCTATGTGACCAAGCCCGTTGTATCCTACATTGCCGGAGTGACGGCTCCTGCAGGTAAGCGTATGGGGCATGCGGGTGCGATTATCTCAGGCGGCAAAGGAACAGCTGATGAGAAATTTAAAGCCTTGGAAGCAGCCGGCGTTCATACCGTGAAATCTCCAGCAGATATCGGTAGAGGTATTAAAGAAATTACCGGCTGGAAATAAACTCTCAAGATCTTAAAAAGCGGCTTAGGCCGCTTTTTTATTGTGTACACTTTGCATTTATATTTTTAAAGAGTTAGCTTATGGCATATAGATTATGAACGTGCCAATGAAAATTTAAATCTTTTCTCCTAAGTTGAAAATTATTGCCCCATAAGCAGATACAAAAGAGAAAGCCTTAAGTCATGTTTTTAATGAAAAAAAAGATAAAAACAAATTGAGTTAATACTTATATAAAAGGCAAAAAAGCACATCATCCTTTTAGAGTAAGTGCGAGAACTGGCGAGCAGCCTTCGTTATAAGTGAGTCATGCTTTTGTAAAGTTCGATTCGCAAATTTTTTTTTAGCGTTTATCCTTGACGGCCCGCTAAGCCAGATGCCATAAGCTAGCTCACAGCTTTATCCACAGAAACTGTGGATAAGCTCATGTCAAATTTTGTGCAATATAATTTTAATCAAATATATTTTAGAAACGGACTGTCTCAGCTATTATTTAAATCAAATTAAAAATAAATTCTGGAAGCATTATGAAATCTTATCAAATTGAGTTTATCGAATTTGCCATCAAGCATAATGTAATAAAATTTGGTGAGTTTACTTTAAAGTCAGGCCGTAAAAGCCCTTACTTTTTTAATGCAGGATTATTCAATAGCGGAGAGGCGCTAGCTAAAATAGGGCAGTGGTATGCACAAGCCATTATCGATTCCAAACTGCAGTTTGATCAATTGTTTGGCCCTGCCTATAAAGGAATCCCATTAGTAAGTTCGGTAGCGATTGCATTATCAGATAAGCATCATAAAAACTATCCCTATAGCTTTAACCGTAAAGAAAACAAGAACCATGGAGAAGGCGGGCATATAGTCGGTGCCCCTTTGCAGGGTAAAATTTTGGTAGTGGATGATGTGATTACAGCAGGCACCGCTTTTCGTGAGACTATTGGCTTATTTAATCAGGCCAATATTAAACCGGCTGGCCTAATGATTGCTTTAGATAGGCAGGAAAAAGGTCAAGGTAATTTGTCCGCAGTTCAGGAAATTGAGCAAGAATTTGCTATTCCAGTCATCAGCTTAATCAACTTGCAGACGCTTATCGATTATCTCAAGCAACTTAATCAAGATAAGGCTTTGTTAGAAGCGATACAGACTTATCAAAATATGTGGGGCAGCCACCCATAGTTTTTAGGCGAGCGGCAGGCACTGCCACCGCTCTGAAATTGCTATCTAGTTATTCATGGGCCCATATTAACAGGATCTTCTTCACCAGCATTGGCAGTATCTGTTGTTTGTGCAGACATTAGCCTTTCTACAGGCCGTGAACTAGAGCCTGAGGGGGCAGCGTAGGCCTGATTTAACACAGGAGCACTAGGTAAAGGAGCGGGGCCTGATGAGGAAGAGCTTCTGGGCTGTGCTGGTTTTGGACGGCCTTCGGCTTTCAACAAATTAAAATCGTTTGCTAAGCTCTGGCGACTGGCTTGAGCTGATTCTGCCGATAGGCCGGCCCCTCCATTTGCAATAGCTTGTGCAGGTCTTGAGCTAGGCGCCACCTCAGTTCTAGCGGGTCTATCGCTTGAGCTGGCAGCGCCAGATCCCCCCGCTGCTCTGCGAAAGACCGTGCTAATTAAACCCAAGATAGAATCAGTGGCGGCTGAGCTGGTATCAGGCGTGCTGGCTTTGAGTGTTGAAACTGTACTGTAAGGAGCTAAGCCGGCATTTATTGCTCTATTTGATTCATGATAAGCTTCTATTGTTTCTGTAATGATTTGTAATGCATTAAGTGCATGCTCTGGATGTTTAAAAAGAGCTAGGAAACCACAATAGACTTTAACAGGAATGGAGTGATCTATAACTTGGTCCTTGAGTTCTGCAAGTTTTCTTTTCCAGTCGTCTTTTGAGAGATGTGCAAGTTTATTGTCTTTTATAATAGGGACTAAGTAAATTTGACAGTCTTCTGGCAACTCTTTTAAGCCAAGTTTCCATTGATTAAGGAGCTCGTTTATATCTTCGTGGCCATAGTAAAATGGGAAAATAACGGCGGCTGGCCTGCGGACAATATAACGTAAGGCTGTGGGGGCCTCGAGATTATTATGCACTTCTACTGCTCTCTTGCCTGATTTCAGTTCTAAAGTGAAGGTGGCTTGTGGCTGGCAGAAGATTGGGCTTTTATCTGGGTGGACAGCGTTCCAGAACTCATTTTTGGCAGCAGAGCCTATTAAAATATATTTATAATCAACTTGAGGAGCGGTACCGGAGGCTAGCATAACATTTCCTTTTGTTAAGTTATTGGCTCCTCAATGTTTTATCAAATCAAAAAACAAGTCAACCCTGTTATTCTATACAAAATATTGCAGCTATTTGAGCGGGTAAAATACTGATATGATTAAACGAATAAACTGATTGCCAAGGGATAATATGAAACTAAAACAGCTACTGATTTATCTTATTTCAGCTTTAAGCTTAAGCGGTTCAGTTTTTGCAGCAAACAATAGCTCTGTTTCTAATAATGTACAAACTGTCCTACAAACCTGTCAGTGTCCAAACTGTGATTTATCTAAAGCCAATTTGTCCGGGTTTGAGCCGGGCAATGGTGCTGCAATAGAGCAATATGCATTTGGTAAAGACTATGGGGTTGCGCCTTCAGTGACCTGTAATTTTTCTAGCGCGAATTTTAAGCAGGTTGATTTATCCAATAGTAATTTTATTACTCAAGATGTGCCAGGCGGCAGCATGTTAAAACAAGTGACTTTCACTGCTGCGAATTTTACTCAAGCCAATTTGAGCAATAGCCAGTTTAGCTATGCCAATTTTTCTTCACAGCTAATTTTTCTAATGCAAACTTAAATTCGGTTAGCTCACAGCGAAATAATATGGGGGGCTTTGGCTCTAATTTCAGTTCAGCTAACTTTTCTAATGTGGATTTAAGCAATGCCAATTTGGATGGAAACTTTACTCAAAGCAATTTCTCTCATGCCAAATTTAAAAATACGATTTTATCGACCTCAGATGATGACTATGCAATTACAGCGGGCAAAGCAGCAGCTGTGCCTGCTGATTATTTTAAAGGGGCCAATTTTACCGATACTGATTTGCGGCAGGTCACTTTTGTATTTCCTGACTGGCCTGGCAACCAAGTAGTGGATTTAAGTGAAGCCATCCTGTGTCATACCATTATGCCGGATGGCTCCATCAGTAATCAGAATTGCGCATCATAAATTTTAATTGCGTTTGATTGAAACCATTTCAATGCCAGGGTCTGGCATGTTACTCAGGGCCGGTGCGATGACAAGGCTTGTTTTTGGCGCAGCTGCTGATGCTGAGAGGCTGGATGCCGAAGCAGAGCCTCCGGATTCTGATGAGCTTTCAGCCATAATACTGGAGCAAGCCCTTGCTTTTGCTTTAAACTCCCGTTGCGGGCTAACATAACTGCTCATGTATTCCAAGGCGCTTAGCACTGCTTCCCGGTTAATCAAATCAATCACTTGAGTATAGCTATTAACCAGTGGGTAGTTGCTTTTAATAAAGTCCTGCATTGCCATAGCTTTTTCATTTGTTTCTGCATGAGATAATTCTGAATCAGGATGTTTTGCCAGGGCGATAAAAAAATGAGCTTCTGTTAGGCAATTTGCCCAAAAGTCTATCTGACTGACAACATCAGAATCTGCATCGATCAGCAATAAAAAGGCCTTCATCCTATTTGCAAGTTTTCCAAAACCTATGTCTTTATAACGTTCTTGACCAGCAATATCATGAACTGTAGTCAGGATAGGGCTGTTACTAGGCTTAATCGTGTAAGCACAGACCCTTTTATTTTGTCCAATAGTTTGAGAAAAACCAGGGTAACTAGGCTCTATGCTTTCTAGAAACAAATCTTTAAGGCTGTAACTGAAATGACCTTTGCTATTTCCTACTAACATAAACTCATGTTTTATGGCATGCATGACCTATTTCCTTATAGAATGGACAGCTTCCTGCTGCATAAAGTATTATTTAGCTATTATTTGCTAGAATCAAGCTTACAAAACGTGATAGTGCTCATTCTCAAGCATA
>JARDZR010000103.1 GCA_029240715.1 Gammaproteobacteria bacterium | reverse complement strand
ATTATTTTCAAAAGCCTCTATCACTAAATCAAAGAAATTTTCTGTGACAAAATCATCATCCGGCATCACTATGATATATGGCGCTTTGGCATGCATAAAACCATGAAACAAATTTCTGGAAAAACCTATATTTTGTGGGTTACGGTGAAATATGACTCTTGGGTCGTTTTGAGCGATTGATTTTACCAAGGGCTCAATGTCTGAAGGGGAAGCATTGTCCATAATGATAAACTCTATGTCATGCCTTTTATTATTCAAATAGCAGGCAAGGCTTTTACTTAGCCTGTCAGGCCGATTATATGTCGGAATGACGACAGAGAGTTTAGGCTCATTTATCATTAACACCTACCTATTTACATTTAATAAATGACTAAATTTTGGCAATATATTCTGATGAGAATATTGCATAGCAGCTTCCTGGCAGTCATCTTTAAAATGCAGTCTGCCCTCAGCAAAATCAATTATAGCTTGAGCAAGGTTTTCAACATCAAATTTGGGGACTGCTACTGCCACAGCTTTTAGTTGAAGCTCTTTAAGCATGCCACCATTAAATCCAATAACAGGCAAGCCCTCTGCCAGCGCTTCTAAAACCACAATCGGAAATGGATCTTCTCGAGAACTTAAAAAAAACAAAGAAGCATTTTGCATCTCTTGCCTTAACTTCTTGCTTATTCCTTGGAATTTAATGGCATGATGATATTCAGGCTCTATTTTTTGCATGCAACTTTTTAGTAGGCCCTCGCTATCTGCAGCATCACCAAACCACTCAAATACCACATTGTTATTTCTTGCTAAAACACGCCTTGCTACTTCTACCCAAAGGTCAAAACCTTTGCGCAAAGATACCGCACCAGCTGTTATAACCCTACATGGTCCAGAAATATCTCGATCTGGTTTTATTGCATCTGGTCGGACCTCGATTGAAGGAGGAAAAACCTCTATATCTTGGCGCTTATACAGTTTTTGCAGCAGCTCTTTAACTTCTTCAGAACAGGCAATGAGCTTCATGCGCCGATCCTGCATGCGTGATTGATCTTCTTTTGATAATGTCTCAATATAACTATTAAGCTCATGAATATAACGGATATAAGGAATATTCTGCTCAAGCAAAATATCACCCAATCTCAAATGAAAGACGGTATTGATCAATACTACATCAGGATGGTGCTTATCTAACAGCGTCTTAAAAACTTTACGTATATTGGGAATAAAACCACAATACCTTAAAGCTCTTACAAATATGTTGCTGCTGCAACTACTTAATGGAAATGGCTCATATTGAATATGACTTTTTAATTTTTCAGCCAAATCTTGTGGCGCACTAGAATTAATTGCACCAACTACTATTTCAAACTGTTCAGAGTCTAAATAGTTTGCAATATTCACTATGACCTGAGGAGCGCCAGTTCTGGTCATTGAATGAGAGAGCAGTAAAACTTTAGTCTTTTTCATAAGCTTCAAGGGCTTCGTTCATTTTTGATACATCACCATATGCTACCATTGGTTCATAGGCTGAATAAGGATAATAGCCTAAATTCAGATCTATGCTGACAGATTTATTTTCTAAATACTGCCTGACCAGGTCTTTGATTTTTTGTGGCTTGCCACTACAACAATTGATGATACCAGCTACTTTAGTCTGCAAAGATAATTTAACAATGTACTCTGCAAGCTTCTCTACAAAAAGATAGTCCCTAACCTGCTCCCCTCCTGACATATTAAATACTTTATCCTGATTTTTGATAGCCTTATCAAGCTGGCCAAATAAAGTTTGTTCTGATTGGCCTTGGCCAGATACATAAAATACCCTAAGCCATTTAAAATGGATAGGCAGGTTTTTGATATAAACCTTTAAAAATTGATAAAGCGTATACTTGGCCAGGGCATAAGGAACAGCCGGATAAACAGCAAGATCTTCTTTTAAGCAGCCTTGATTTAAGCCATACTCAAAGCCGCTTCCAATCACAGTAAGGCTTTTTAAACCCTCCCTGATTAATTGAGTAAGAAATTGATAATGCAGAATAAAATATTGGTCAGTATGAGCAACATCATTAACCTTTCTCACATTTTGCCAAGCCGCGTGAATTAATAGATCAGGCTTTTTAAAGTATTCAAACAGGTGCTCTTTTTTTTGTTCTAGATCATGTGGAATATAACTTACGCGTTTAGAATTAAAGCCAGGGTCTGTTCTTCCTGTAACTATAATTTCATAGTCAGAATATGCTAACAGATGTTCTACAATATGCTTGCCAATAAATCCTGAGCCTCCAGTTATAAGGACTCTCATTCTTCTACCCCTGAAAATTTTTTCTCAAGAAGCGGTAAATTACTGTCTTTATCTGATAGGCCTTGGGGCAAAATCGGCCACTGAACCGCGATTAAAGGATCACTAAAACGTATGCCTTTTTCATATTGAGGAGAATAGGGAACAGAACTTGCATACACTATCTGGGATTCATTTTCTAATGCCTGAATGCCATGAGCAAAACCTGCTGGGACATAGACCACTGTGTCTTCATGTTCAGAAAGTTCTATTCCCTGCCATTTTAGAAAGCTCGGGGAGTTTTTTCTAAGATCGACCATTACATCCCAAACCCTCCCTCTAACACAGCGCACAACTTTGGTTTCAGCCATGGGAGCAACTTGATAGTGTAAACCACGAATACACCCCGCTTTTAGGGTTAAAGAACAGTTAATCTGATTGAACCGCGATTCCAAGCCTGCTTTTCTTAAACTATCACTGCAAAACAGTCGGATAAAATATCCCCTATCATCTCGGATAAGCTTAGATTGCAATATATAAGCACCTGGAAGCTTTGTCGGAAGAATGTCCATTAGTGAGTTCCATTTTGGCGATAAGCATAAATATTTAACTGCAAATCCATAGGCTGCCCGCCTAGCTGGTCGATAAAAGGCGAAAGGCGTTTTGTAATGCCTTCAATATAATAGTGAAAGCCACTTTTTTTAATAATCCGCAAGATTTCATCTAAATGTTGTGCTTTATTTGGCCAGGAGTGATATTCAACAAACAGGTTTTCCACATGAGATAGTCTATCTTGGCAATCTTTCAAGACTTCAACTTCCGCCCCTTCAATATCGATTTTTAACAGGCTGATATAAGGTTCTTGCTCTAAGATGTCGCGCAATCTAATGGAAGACACTTTTATCACCTGGCCTGCGCCATAAATGCCACCTGCATCATTACCATTTTGGCAAAATTCTAAGCCTGAATTATCGACCCAGACAGCCTGCTGAAATAACTCAACATTTTTTTTAAGCTGGTTTGATTCGATGTTATATTGAAGCATCTCAAAAACCTTAGGGTCTGCTTCATAAGCCTTAATGCAAGCATTCGGGTAATTCATTTTAAAATATAATACGCTCAATCCAATATTAGCACCAATATCCAAAATAACGGGTTTGGCATGTTTACTTGAAAATGCATAGGCCCTGTCTCTGAAAATTTCTCTGAATTGCACTTTAAGCATGGGAATCCATGAGGTCCTAAAATGATAATTAAATACAGGGATCTTCCAATCACCCATTATGCCATGATAGCCATAAGCGATTTCAATTTTTTTGTATTCTCTTGCATAGGCATCGTTTCTATAATGCTTATTGAACATGCTGATCAGCACATAAAGATTTGCTAACAGCTTACCTTTAAACCCACGAATTTCCCTTACTATATAAACAAGCAGCGGTGATTTTTTTAGCCACGATTTGAACATATAACCTCTATTTTGATTGAAATTCCTGAATGTGTCTCAGGCTAATTTGACGCATATCATTATGACTGGCATAAGCCTGATACCACTCAATGATTTTCTCAAGGC
>JARDZR010000102.1 GCA_029240715.1 Gammaproteobacteria bacterium | reverse complement strand
TTTGTTGGTTTCACTGGTTTTGCTGCTGTGGCGTACAGGCTGCTGTGCCAACTTCAGGCCACGCCCCACCCACTCCTAGCCTACTGTAGCAGCAACTGATCGACTTAATATGCGGCTTAATTGTTGGCGGGAAGTAATAAAGCAGGGAGTAATAGCGGCAGAAACAGGCTGTGGGTGAGCGTGTTTCTTAATAAGTTCCCAATGCCCTTCTAGATCTTTATCGGCCAAAAGCAAATCTATCTCAAATTGACTAATCGGCTTGTTTGCCAATATTTTGTCGAAAATGGCATCCTTTTGTTTATTTTCTGCTATTAAAGCATCCAGTTTTCTGATCTCATCAAGATCAAAGCCTGACATGGCGCACTCAAACCAGTCTTGTTGGAATTTGAAAATTTTGTCCAAAATAATTTTATTTGCTGCCTCAAGTGCAGTCTGTTCTTCCTTGGCAAACATATCGGCTTCCTAATTGCTTATTTTTCACGACAAGATAGCTTAATTTTTACTAAAAGTCATATCTGAAGCCAATAGCATGAGTTAACTCCTGCCAAAATTAAATAATTTTTTAAGCTTGCACACGCTTTACAGTCTTTAAGCAAAACCCCGCATGGCAAAATAAAGTATTTTTTAAAACGCATTAAAATAGCTTATTCTTAATAAAAGTCAGATCATTTTTGGAGCCAATCATGTCTATAGCAAAGCCAATATCAGTTATATTGTCCGCACCCAAACAGGCAAAGCAGCTGAAGGCTTTAGCATGGCAGAAGCAAGACAATGGGCCCTCAATGCCAAATGGCTAGGCTTAAAAGTGCTTGCAGTGGAATTTGGAACGGAGCACGACCAAAGCGGCGCCGTTGAATTTATTGCTACATACAAAATTCACGGCAAAGTTCAACACATCCATGAACTGAGCCAATTTGAGAAAGTCCAGGGTGAATGGAAATATGTGAGTGGCAATCTATTGATACAAAATTGATCAATAGATAGCAAGGCCATCTTTTTCTAGGGAACAGGCGCTTCAGGCTTTCCAGGAGCAATGGAGACATCCCTTATTTCAGCAAATGTAAAGGCTTTTCGCAGCACGATGTCTTTGTCAGTCAGCATACACTTGTTAAATAGCCATTTAGGCCATTCTTCCTTTTCATAAAGCTTTTTAAACTTATCTAGGCCCAATAAAGCATCGTAATGTACTTTTTCAGGTTTGCCATGTTTGATCAGATTAAGTGCATGAATAGCTTTAGCATACTGTTCGATTTGCTTGCTGGTAGCACTGATGAGATCTGCCTTTTCTTGCCTTGAATGACAAGGACTAGCTCTAATGATTTCAATTTTTCTGCTAAAAACGTCTATTGATTGCCAAAAGCTGTTTCTTAAAACGGATATGCCGAGATGATAAGCTATTACCATCCCCATAGCCTTGCATCTTACATTGGTTTTAAAAATAGGCGCGGCCAAAATATAAGAAATACTATCGACGTTTATAACACCCTGAACTTGGCGCAGAGAAACAAGGTTCAGCAGAGCAATTCTTCTATGTAAATCATCCAGTTTTTTAGTGGCCTCTGGGTTAAGCTCCATAACAAAAGGTGCCAAAAACTCATATTGGGACTGTAAAATTGCCAAAACATCGGGCACAACAGCCTGATAAAATCTGTCTAAGTTAATTTCTTGAACTGTCTTTTTAAACACTGGCACAGTTTTATTCCTTTAAGGCTATTAAGTTATTATTTTAATAAAAATAGCTTAAGGAAATATTAAGGCTTTGGCAGCTGATATCTGGCAGCCCAAGCCCCTTTATTAAAACCAAGCACTATAATTGCAATCCTTATACACCAGCTATGGTCAAACCCTCATTTATTTTCTATTTTTTGCTAGAACAAATTTTGTCCTAGCTAAAAATTCCCTATAATGTTTTTTTATCAAAAGCGAAGGTGCAACATGTTACAAGGAAGCAACATAGAGCCAGCAAAAAAAAGAAGACGGGTTGAAAAGCCTCTTAACCCAAAACCTGACAGCAACTCATCTAGGCTTGAAAGCCTGCTTGCATTAGCCGATTCAATTAGTCAAAGATCTTATACATTCAATGAATCTTCACGATTTGAAGACGCCTCGGTTTTCATTAAATCACTGCCGGCATTTAGCCATGTTAAAGTGAGTAAATTCGCCAGCATAGAAGCTGTTAAAGCGATTAACAATGCCCGTTATCCTATTGTTTTAAGATTTCAGCCTGATATTTCAATAGAACTTGCTATTACTGCCGCTAAATATTTACCCTCTCAATCCGTTTTACTGATGGATGATAATGTCCCTATTGCTACTGCACAAGCAGGCATTAAAAACATGCGCGCTTTTAGCAAATTGGCGCTAGCAGGCAACATAACTAGAAAGCATGCTTCTAAACTGCTTCCATATTTACCAAAAGCAGTATTTTTCCTGCCGACTCCGGGCATCGACCAGACTGAAACCAAAGCCATAATATCTAATATACCCGCCCATTGCCCCATTTCAATCCATGACGAACTTAGCCCTGACTTAGCACAAGTTGTTGTATCAACTGTCAAACCTGGCATGACCCTATTCTTTAATATAGAAAATGCTGCTGAACTTGAAATAGCAAAGTCTATCCTGCCATTTATCCCAAGCAGATGCAGGCTATGGTTTGATAGAAAAACCCCAACTGATTTTGCAACACAGGTGATTAAAGCCTTATCCCCGGAGCATAAATTATATTTACCGTGGGATGCTTCCAATGAACTTATTGAGGCAATCAGCTTTTTGCCAAGCGGCTGTGAATTAATAGTAGCCCCTTCTCTTCCTGTAGCATTTTGTATTCGAGCCCTTTCTTTATTAGCGCCTGGAACAAAATACCGCTTGGATTCAAATATACCGGAAAAAATAATTAGCCGAATAACAGCCAGTCTTGCACCAAAAAGCCACTTAGTCCTGGATAGAGACTCAATGTCTTCTCTTACAAAACGTGCAAACACTTATGCAGCTGTCTTAAACTTACCGAAAACTTGTCGTTTAGAACTACACCCTAATTTTCCCATTGGATATATTCATGCTGTCTGCTCTATGCTAAAACCAAGGTCTGTTGTACCGATTGGCCCTGACTTATCACCAGAAGCTGCTGCTGCCTGCGCGACTGCTATCCCTGAATTTTGTCTGCTCAATATTCATGCAAAAACCCCCATTAATACAGCCGTTGAAGCTGTCAGCTCTCTTCGTAAGGATAGAGCAGTCTATTTAAAAAAAGATCATTCAGAAGCGCTCATCGCTGCTATTGCAAAAAACATAGCTCCACTAAGTGAATTGATACTTGAAAATGACATGCCTGAGTCTCTCGCCCTGTTAGCAGCCACCAATTTACAAGCCAATGGAGTTCTTGCCGTTACCTCAAGTGCAGCCACTCCCTTTAGTTTGAAGCTTGCCGCTGCTTTAAACAAAGATGCTATATTGCTTATGAATGCCGCCCTATCTGTCGAAGATATGCTTCTCTTTGCACAGCATTTATCTGCTTCTGCCATGCTGATGCTTCCAACGAGCATTTCAACCGATGATGCAAAGAAGCTGATCGAGAGGTTACCTTCATACCTACGCTTAGCAATCCCTGAAAACTGCCCTGAAGCATTGCTTGATATTATGGTGGATTATATAGAAGAACCATATTGCTCGACTGACTCTGAAATTCTCAAAGAAATCTCAACTCAAGCCAATGCAAGCGGCTTAAATTTATTTTTAACGGAGCCATTAATGCTGTCTCTTCTTGACCCAAGCTCTTTGGAAGTACAGGCTAAGCTGCGGGCAGGAAAAATTCTTGAATCGACTTCTCTCAGTTCTCATAGTTTTTTGACATTTGCCGCTGAGTTCCCTGCCGAGTCCAATTTGATTAAAGCGATATGTAAAAAAACTCAGAAAATTATTATAGACAAGGATAGTTCAAGGGAAATGGCCGCTTTAATTGCTTCTTCATTGCAAAATGGATCTACTTTAAGGTTTCATCCTAATTGCTCTTGTCTTATGGTAGAGGACGCCGTTAAAAACCTTGCAGCAAACTGCCACATATTGCTAGATAATAACTGTACTATAGAACAGACTAAAACAAGCGCCCAATTCCTTTCCAAAGGAAATTCTGTAAGCTTTGCTGCTGGCACCTCAGAACACATTATTTACGCCGCTGCAGAAAACCTAACAGCAGGCTGTAAGCTGCTATTAAACCCTTCTATTGCAAATGAAGTTGCAGAAAAAGCTGTTGCATACTTAAAAGCAGACCGCATTCTAATTTTGTCTAGCGCAATGCTTAACGCAGATCCCAAGCAACAAATTAAGGCTATTGCTTCTCATTTAGGCATTGGAGTCATATTAGAGATTGCCGCTCCTGCTTATGCTCTTGCAGCCATGTCTTCTGCTGAAAGATTAACTGGCAATAAAAGAAGTCATGCTCAGATTGAGCCTGCTCAATAAATAGGTGGCCATGGGGGGGCTCAACTTGTACCTGAGAATAAGGCTGAAGCTGTTTCAAGAGCTGGATAAAAAAGCACAGTTTTAATTGATCAAGTTAGGAAGTTTTAAAATTATGTGCACAGCCCTGGCTACAGATAGCCATGTTAGTGACCATATCCAACTGTGGCAGCACTCGCCCCAATATCTCGCCTAAAAATATGAGGATATTTTCTAACAGCATCAGCAACCCTATGTAAATAAACCTTGACGAAATCATGGGCGCTATGTGTTAACCCTTCCACAAACTCTTCAACCTTAATGGAACCACCAAAAGTAGAGACAATATCTCCCTTAGCATTGATCATTTCGACATGCAATAGTCCCAAGGAAGTTTTAAAATCGTGTGCACGGATAGGGCTGGCTACAGATATCCAAGTGACATGCTGGCGATACTTTGCCTCCAAGCCTTCAAGTGCCAAATAGGTGTAGATATTTCCTAATGAAAATGAAGTCAAATGTGCTCGTTTACCGGAATCAACTTGTGAACAAACAAATGCCTGAATCTCTCTTATCAGGCCATCTTCGAATTCCCTAGATTGCCTATGTACAAAAGGAATAGAATGAATAGCATCACTGATTGTTTTTCCTCCAGAATGAATCAAAGAGCTTAGAAAAGGCAGCTTAGGGTTTTTACCTACAACATCTATTGCTGTTGATAATTTTCCTGGATTATGTTTTAAGGCCACGCAGATACCAGCTTTCTCTGATAATGCTCTTGCCTGAGACTTCGCATCATTTAAAGAAGTCTCCATGCCATTGATGTACAGCAGTGCTCTGTCTGAAGATGACAGATGAGGTTTTTCAACAGTTACGGCTCTTTCCAATCCATCGTAAATTATTAAAGTACCAGGAGGTGCTTTTGAAACATCGATTTTCTCTTTGCCATGGGGGTCAAAGATAGCATCTGGCTTAAATTCACCTTGACTGACAGGCTTGGCAAGAGACTCTCTTGCCAACCTAGTACGTTCTTCAGCTTCTTTTATTCTAGCCTCTTCTCTGCTCTTAGCTTCAGCTTCTTTTAGCTTGGCCTCAGCTTCTTTTCTCTTAGTTTCAGCTTCTTTTATCTTGGCTTCTGCCTCTTTTCTTTTCGCTTCAGCTTCTTTTAGCTTGGCCTCAGCCTCTTTTCTCTTAGCTTCAGCTTCTTTTAGCTTGGCATCTTCTATCTTCTTAGCTTCAGCTGCTTTCCTCTTAGCTTCGGCCTCTTTTCTTATTGCTTCGGCTTTTTTCCTGGCTGCTTCAGCCTCGGCTTTTAATCTTGCCTCTTCCTCTTCAGCTTTTCTTTTTGCCTCTTGTTGTGCCTCTAATTTTGCATTGTAAGCTTTACCCGCTGTTTTGACTGCGGCCGTAGAACCTGTCGTGCCGCCTGCTATGGCACCGTTAAATGAGTTTTGAACAAGGCCATCAGTCAATTCTTTCCCAGTTGCTCCATTCCATGCTATGGTGACAGTGGCAGCTCCAGCTGATCCCGCTCCTGCACCTGCCACAAGACCATAAACAGAAGCTTTGGATGCGACAGCTTCTTTGGTTAAATTTACTGCATCTGGTAATACACTTGCCTTTCCTGCCACTGCGCCCGCAAAGCCTCCCGCTCCCCCTGCTACCACCGTAGAAATAAGAGCTTTGGGATTTTTTACTTTATCCCAATGTTCAGCGTCCCTTGTTATTGCAGATTTAACACCTGCACCTGAAACCTGCCCTACGACGGAAGTCGCCCCATTAACTACAAAATGTAAAGTCTGTTTTCCGGCTATAGATTTAACGCCTTTAATTGCTGTATGCGCTCCTTTTGCTGCTTCTCCTACACCCATGGTGACTACTGAACTCACAGCGCCGACGGTGCCTTCTAAAGCAAATGAGCCCCAGTCTAAATCTTGACATGGTTGAAAAACAGAATAGAGCAACATGCTTGTCCCAGCTGAAAAGACTACTGGTGCAGCAGGCCCCGCAAAAATACTTCCGCATATAACGCCCAGAGATACTCCAAGTTGTCCATAATAAGTGGCTCCTGAATAAGAAAATTCCAAAGAATAAACTTTACTTTTACTTTCAGCGAGTTTGAAAGGCTGTTCTGACAAAAAGCGAATAAAGTTTCTATTTCTTTTTTCCACTTCATCTGCCTGAAATTTATCTTTATTAGCAGGAAGCAAATGTTTGACCAATTCTGTTGGAATATACTTAATCTCTTTTGAAGGAATGCTTATCTCATTAGTTCCTGTCTCAAGTACCCCAACCAGTGAACCTTCTATAATTTCAAAGCGCAAATGACCTTGCAGTACTCTTCTTTTTGCCAGCATGCTATCCACCACCCTACAAAGCCATAAACTTTAGAGATTTTAAACATGAAATTATTGAAATACAAGTACCCCAGAGGGATTGATCTATCCCTCTGCATTAATGCCAAGGCATTGTTGTGATTTAATGAACTATAAATGAAGCTACTCATGATAGTAATAATATCGGTTAAGAGTTAGAGCGCCGCACGAATTGGTGGCTATGGGTGGACTCGAACCACCGACCCCAGCATTATGAATGCCGTGCTCTAACCAACTGAGCTACATAGCCGTTTGAACTATCAAAAGATAGGCGCGTATTATGCGAAAACTGTTTGGTAATGTCAAACCTTTGTGAGCTTTTGTTTACTCGCCCGGTTTAGGGCCCTCGGTATCCTGCTTTTTTGCCGGCGGCTGCAGGGCAGCAAGTTCAAGCGCCTCGAACTCAGCTGAATCTTCGCGCTCGCGCTTAGAACCAGTTATCTGCCCACTACCGGCAGCGCCACCCGAGCTCTCTGATCTCGCTTGTAGCTGATCTTTTAAGCGCTGGTTTTCTTCTTGCAGTGAACTGATTTGTCTTTCTAGCGCTATAGCAGTAGCTATTTTTGCTCGGCTCGAAAAAGGGGTGAGAGAAGCATCAGTCTTCAAGCCAACGGTCAGATCTTTTGCAAATAAATATACACCTTTCTTTTGCAAGCGTTTTATATCCATGCTTCCTGCTTGATGCTCACTTAGTGGCATCCGATATTTTTTATGCCGGTCTGGAAAAGGTTGATGGCTGCTGACAACAACTGGCACCACCAGCTTATCAGAAACTTCAAAGCCGGCTTTGTCTAAAGCAGCTTCAGCCATCGCCATAAAGCCTTCGGGGTGTTGAAATCCTAATGCCGACACTTGGCAGTTTTGGCACATATATAAATGAGAGTGAATATGGATCACTATCGCTCTGATCTCAAGAGGCTCATCTCCACTATAGCTATCGTCCAAGTATGCGTCTTGCACTGCACTATTGAGCTCATCAACTAACTGCTTAAATTTAGCCGGGTCCTCTAAATAAGCAAAAATAGCTTGCTCACTGTGCCTAACTTCACGATCTACATATTCTGCACCCAATGCAATAGGCGCAAATTTATTGTCTTTTTCAACCAAGCGCTTTTCTCGAGTTAAGCCTTTTGCTATTTGCTCGGCCTTCTCTCTTCTTTGATCAAACCGCAGTTTAAAATCTGGCATCAACGCTGGAGCTAACGGCTCCCCCTCACCTATCGGAAAGTAATAGCGCTTAACATAGGATTCGCTTTCTTCTTTTTGATTGCGGTCTTTAACAATAAAGCTGATTCCAGCAAAAGCGGTATTAGGATTATCATCGGGCGTTCTTTCCGACTTTTGATAAGCAGTGGTTTGCATCATTAGCTCGTAGTGATCCGTTTCCGCAAAAAAGGAGGGTTCAGCATAGCCAGGCCTTCTGCCATAGCTTAGGTTTAATGACTGCATCCATTGAGTTTGAAAAGGAAATTCTGTGCTTGCCACCTCAAAACTTGAATTCACTTGCTCATATAGATCTTTAAGATGGGGATGTTTTTCTAAAATGGCCTGGTTATCAGGGAATGCCAATTGTTCAGCAAAAACAACACCCCTTTTTATACCTTTCACTAAGATGTGATAAACAATGTCTTCAATTTTTTTAATTTCAGCATAATGACTAGCGTCGCCTGGGTATCCTTCATTGGCCTGGTCATACAGAAACAAAGCAAAGCTCAAAAGATAACCGTTAAACTCGTATATGGTTCCCGGCTTATGAGTAACATAATCTCGTTTATAAGCAATCGAATAATGTTCAGGCTCGAGCTTTTTAAGCTCTTCTAAAAACTTGTTATAGTTTACATAAACCGAATCCTGATGCCGGTCGCTTTTATGGATATCGGTTTCTACACCTTGATTATCAACAATGACTTCTTCGTAAATTTCATATATTTTGCTGAAAATATTTGAAACCTGCTCAGGCACTGCAGGCTCTTCTGATTCTGCAAGAGCAGCTGACTCATCAACAAGGACTGATTCTGCTATAGCTTTAGCAGCAGCTTCCTGCTCGGTTTGTTTTGATTCTCCAGCTCCTGCAAAAGCCATCTGCGCCCCTTACCTAGACATTGAACCTAAAATGCACCACATCGCCATCTTTAACAATGTACTCTTTACCTTCCAGGCGCCATTTTCCAGCATCTTTAGCTCCCTGCTCGCCTTTATTTTGAATAAAGTCTTCGTAGGCAATGACTTCAGCTCGGATAAAGCCTTTTTCAAAATCAGTATGAATAACTCCAGCAGCTTGAGGAGCCGTAGCACCC
>JARDZR010000101.1 GCA_029240715.1 Gammaproteobacteria bacterium | reverse complement strand
CCCAATATTACAAATAAATCCATAGTCGCCCGCCAGCCGGTACTTTTTACTACGTTAGTTAAAAATATTTCACCGAAAGCTGCTCCTAAAAAACCCAGCATATTGGTAAATCCTGAATAAAACGCAAAATTTTCAGCCGGCAACCAAATGGCGATAAGCTTTAAAGCTCCCACAAAGGCAAATGCTGAGCCAAATCCTTGTAAAAATCTACCCGTAGCGGCCAGGCTGTAGCTATCTGTTCTTGCCATTAAAAAAGTGCCTAATATGCAGCAAAATACTGCAAAGCAAAGAACATTGCGGATTTTAAAGCGGTCCACCATGATGCCAACTACGGTTTGCATGGGGGTATAAGCATAGAAATAAAAAGCGCTCAAGGTGCCAAATAAAGTGGCGTTGATATTAAAAGTGCTCATTAGCTCAGGCTTCATAACACTTGGCATGATTCTGAGAAAATACTCATAACAATAGAAAATGGCACCAAGCGTGGCAATAAAATAGCTCATTTTAATATAAGGTGAAGCGGCTTTCATTCCAATAAGTCCTTAATTGCAGTACAAACTTACCATTATACTTAATTGTGCGCTGATTGGCACTTGTTTGCTTGCTTATCAAGCCGCTATAATAGCGCCTACTAAAAACGCTTTGTCATTCTCGCCCCTATCGGAGTCGAGGTAAACTTCGGCGGGAATCTAGTTAAGACCTGGGTCCCGATCAAGTCGGGGATGGCAACAAGGAGTTGTCATTTGAAAAACCGTACACATTACTGTGGTGAAATCACCGAGGGCTTAGTTGGCCAAACTGTTGAAATATGCGGCTGGGTCCATCGGCGCCGTGACCATGGTGGCGTTATTTTTATAGATCTAAGAGACCGTGAGGGCCTTTTGCAGGTGGTATTTGAGCCTGAAGCAAAAGAAATTTTTGCCAAAGCTGAAACGCTGCGTAATGAATTTGTCATTCAAGCCAAGGGCATAGTAAGGCCTCGCCCCGGGAACCAAGCTAACCCTAATTTGAAAACCGGCAAAATAGAAGTGCTTGGCAGCAATCTGGAAATTTTAAATGCATCAGAAGTCATTCCGTTTCAAATGGATGAATACCAAAAAGTAAGCGAAGAAGTGCGCTTGAAGTACCGTTATTTGGACCTAAGACGTCCTGAAATGCAGCAACGTTTTATCATGAGAGATAAAATTAAGCGGGAAGTCAGATATTACCTAGAAGATCATGGCTTTTTGGACATTGAAACGCCTGTGTTAACTAAAGCTACCCCAGAAGGGGCAAGAGACTATTTGGTGCCCAGTCGGACCCATCGAGGCAGCTTTTTTGCCTTGCCGCAATCTCCGCAGTTGTTTAAACAGCTGTTAATGGTTTCAGGTTTTGACCGATATTATCAAATTGTGAAATGTTTTAGAGACGAGGATTTGCGGGCAGATCGCCAGCCGGAATTTACTCAGATTGATATTGAGGCTTCATTTATAGACCAGACTTGGATAATGAACTTAACAGAAGGCTTGGTTAAGCATATCTTTAAAAAGATACTGGACATTGAGTTTCAAGACTTTCCTCATATTACTTATCAAGAGGCCATGCACTTATATGGCAGCGATAAGCCGGATTTACGCATTCCTTTGCAGTTTACTGATATTGCAGACTTAGTTGTAGAATCAGGCTTTCAGGTATTTAGCGAAGCTGCGAAAGATAAATACGGCAGAGTAGTGGCCCTATGTTTGCCACAAGGTGCTGAAAAATTAAGCCGTAAAATGTTAGATGACTACGCGACATTTGTTGGCTTATATGGTGCTAAAGGATTGGCTTATATTAAAATAAATGATAGAGATCAAGGTCTCAACGGCCTACAGTCGCCTATTTTGAAATTTTTAGATGAAGCTATAATCTACAAAATTTTAGATCAAGCTAAAGCCCAAACAGGGGATATCGTATTTTTTGGAGCAGGTCATAAAGACGTAGTGAATGCTTCAATGGGGGCCTTGCGAATTAAATTAGGCCAAGACTTAAATCTCTATAGCTGTGAGTGGGCGCCTTTATGGGTGACTGATTTCCCTATGTTTGAAAGGTCAAATGGCGAACTTACTCCACGCTGGGCAGCGATGCACCATCCCTTTACCCATCCTAATATTACAAACGTCGATGAACTCAAAGACCCTGAAAATATTACCGCTCATGCTTATGACATTGTGCTAAACGGCTATGAAGTAGGCGGGGGATCGATTCGTATTCATGATCAAGTCTTGCAGCAGGCCGTTTTTGATTTGTTAGGGATCAATAAGCAAGAAGCTGAGTTAAAATTCGGCTTCTTGTTAAATGCTTTACAGTTTGGAGCGCCTCCGCACGGCGGTTTGGCTTTTGGTCTGGACCGTTTGGTGATGTTAATGAGCGGCACCAACAATATTCGAGATGTCATCGCTTTTCCTAAGACTCAGACTGCAAGTTGCTTAATGACTCAGGCGCCTTCTCCAATTGAAGAGCCCCAGCTAAAAGAACTGGGAATTAAAGTGGCAGGGGTTTTAAAGGAATAAAGTGGCAAAACTTGACGATTTATATAGCATTGTTAATTTAAAAGAACAGCCTCCGCAGCTAGACAGCCCAAGGCAATTGGGCTTTGTAAATGGCGAAAAAGGGGAAACGGCTTATTTAAATATCGACGATGCAAGCCGTACAGTGATGGTATTTGAGCTGCTTTCCAATAAAACGAGAGGCGGCCATTATCATCATTTTAAAGAGGAATTTGTATATATCATTGAAGGCAGTGCAAAGCTTTATATTTGGCTGCCAGATCAGCCTCTGCAAAACCGCTGTATTGAGCTTAAAAAAGCAGACTGGTTGAATATTAAGCCTGGACTCGCCCATCTTTATATCGGAGCGCCCCATGCGCTAGTATTAGAGCAGTCTCAGCTGGCTTTTAACAAAGAATATACAATAGTATGTGATTTACCAGACAACATTAACATAGAACGGTAGCTAAAGTTATAACATCTTGATTTTAAGATAGTTGAGGAGAAAAAATGGCGGGACACAGTAAATGGGCCAACATCAAGCACCGCAAAGCAGCCCAAGATGCTAAAAAAGGCAAAGTCTTCACCCGATTAATTCGGGAAATTACCATTGCGGCAAGAACTGGCGGAGGGGAAGCTAATAACAACCCGCGTCTGCGAGCTGCCGTGCATGACGCTTTAGATGCCAATATGACTAGAGATACCATTGACCGTGCGATCAAGCGTGGAATGGGTGGAGATGAAGGTTCTCAAGTTGAGGAAATTCGTTATGAAGGCTATGGCCCGGGTGGGGTAGCTGTGATGGTAGAGTGTATTACTGATAACAAAATCCGTACAGTCAGCGAAGTTCGCCATGCTTTTAGTAAATCGGGCGGTAATTTAGGCACTGATGGCTCGGTTTCATATTTATTTAGCAAGCAGGGAATCTTAAGCTTTAGCGCTGGAATCGATGAAGATAAATTAATGGAAGCCGCTTTAGAGGCTGGTGCTGATGATATTCAGACCAATGATGATGGCTCTATGGATGTCATTACCAGCCCTGAAAATTTTGGCAGGGTGAATGACGCTTTACTAGCTTGTGGTTTAAAGCCTGAGCATGCCGAAGTCAGCATGGTCGCCTCAACAGAAGTTGAGCAAGATCTTGAAGCTGCAACTAAGCTTCTGAAGATGGTTGATATGCTAGAAGAGCTTGATGATGTGCAAAAGGTCTATACTAATGCTAGCATTAGTCCTGAAATTATGGCGCAAATTGAGTAAGTTAACTTAGGAGAGCTGCTATGCTGGAAAATACACTTCATAAAATAGAAGATTTGCTTAAATCAAGCTCTCAACTTACGGAAAGCAAGAGACAGGAACTACTGAACTTAGTGGCAGAATTAAAAGCTGAG
>JARDZR010000016.1 GCA_029240715.1 Gammaproteobacteria bacterium | reverse complement strand
AACTATGGCAGTCAGTTATGCCAGTATTGTTAAATCGCCTTAAGCCGAAAATGAAGAGCCGCAACCGCAGGTGGTTTTAGCATTGGGGTTTCTAATGATAAACTGAGAACCGTTCATATCTTCTTGATAATCGATTTCAGCTCCAGCTAAATACTGAAAACTCATGGAATCCACCAATAAAGTCACCCCGTTTTTTTCGATTTGAAAATCGTCTTCAGCTATTTCTTCATCAAAGGTAAATCCATACTGAAAACCTGAACAGCCCCCTCCGGTAATATAAGCACGGAAGTTTAAATTAGGATTGCCTTCTTCATCGATAAGCGATTTCACTTTGTTAGCTGCGCTGTCGGTAAACTTGATTAATTCTTGGCTCATATTTACTCCTTAAGGCCTTATTATATCATGCTTTGTTCTGTAATTTGAGGGCCAAATCATATAGCTCATTTTTATTTATGCCAGTCAGCTCCACTGCGATTTTTACCGCTTGCTTTAAAGGCAGTTCTTTTAATAAAATTTTCAAGGTTTTTTCAGACTCAAGTTGCTGCTCATCTGAATGGTCCTGCACTTGGCCGGAAACCAATACAACAAACTCCCCTTTTTGTCTGGCCTCATCCTGATTAAGCCAGATTAAAATATCAACCGCTTTGCCTGAAATAATGGCTTCAAATGACTTGGTCAGCTCTTTAGCCAATACCATTTCCCGATCCGGTAGGATGGCTTCAATATCTTTAAGGCAATCTATAATACGGTGAGTTGACTCATAAAAAATGCTGGTCGCCGATTCATTTTTCAAAAGTTCCAGCCTGTCTTGCCTGGCTTTAGATTTAGCCGGCAAAAAGCCTTCAAAGCGAAACCGGTCCGTGGCTAAGCCTGATGCGGACAAAGCGGTAATCAAAGCACAAGCTCCTGGCAATGCCACGACTGGAATGTTTTTCTGGCGAAGGGCTTTAATTAATACATAACCTGGATCACTGATTAAAGGGGTCCCGGCATCGCTGATTAGCCCTAAGCTTTTACCCTGATCCAGCTGCTCGATAATTTTATCGATACTGTCTTTTTCATTATGTTCATGATAGGCAAATAAAGGCTTGTTAATTCCCAAATGCTGCAATAACGGCCTGCTATGACGGGTATCCTCACATAAAACACTGTCTACCGTCTTTAAGATATCGATGGCCCTTAAAGTGATATCGCCTAAATTCCCAATGGGGGTAGGAATAATATAAAGCGTTCCACAATGCTGCACTTGTACCTCGGTTAATTTTTGATCAAAATAGGCTTATATTTTATCATAAATAGAAACAATGAGCAGAACTATTGGCTTTGCAAAAGAAGATATAGCTTTGCGTTTTCTTAAAAACAAAGGGCTCAAGCTCATTTGCCGTAATTTTCATAGCCGGTTTGGTGAAATCGATTTGATTATGCAGGACCAATCTAGCTTGGTTTTTATTGAAGTTCGCTTTAGAAGTTCAGAAAAATTTGGTTCAAGCGCAGAGTCGGTCTCTTTTCTAAAACAACAACGCCTGATCAAAACGGCACAATTTTACTTATTACATCACCCTCAAAATGCTGCATGTCGATTTGACGTCTTGGCAATTAGGCCTCACAATACACAGTCTATTGATATTGATTGGATCATCAACGCATTTACTTTATAAGGATCGACCATGGATATGTTAAAAACCATTCACAACCATTTTAGCGAAAGCATTCAAACCAAAATTGAAGCTGCTGACAAGCTAGGGCCTGCCATCGCCAGAGCAGCAGAAGTTATGGTGCATGCTTTAGTCAACAACAAAAAGATCCTATGCTGTGGCAACGGTGGATCAGCCGGGGATTCTCAGCACTTTTCATCTGAATTATTAAATCGCTATGAAAGAGAAAGACCTTCCTTACCTGCGATTGCTTTAACAACAGACACTTCAACTTTGACTTCTATTGCTAATGACTATCATTACAATGAAATTTTTTCAAAGCAAATCCGGGCATTGGGTCAAGAAGGCGATGTATTACTGGCAATCTCCACCAGTGGAAACTCAGCTAACGTATTAGAAGCCATGAAAGCAGCCCACGAAAGGGGCATGACTATCGTAGCCTTTACCGGTAAAAACGGTGGAAAAATGGCGCCTTTAATGAAAAACACTGATGTTGAAATTAGAGTTCCCGCCAATAAAACAGCAAGAATTCAGGAATGCCATTTATTATTTATTCACTGTCTCTGTGACTTAATCGATGAGAGCCTGTTTGGTTCTAACTAATAAAAAAGCCCGGAAAACCGGGCTTTTTTATATGAATCAACTATTAGTCAACTGCAAGGTTAGCAAGCTCAACCTTTTGGTAGGTGCTGTAAGCACCCGCTCCGGCCCCTATAGTAACAGCGACAAGGTTGTTTTGGGCAGCAACAGGTGAATCCGCTCTATCTCCAACAAGAAGAGCCTCTGCTTCCTGACTGCTAACTTTTGTCATGTTTCCCCACTCCTGCGCGTAAGATCTATTAGACCAAGAGCTTGGTGCTGCTGGTAAAGTACTGCCACTGAGCTGGCTTGCAAGACAATTAATGCCCAGGAAGATCCCTAGCAGGGCAGCGGCAGTATAGCCGAAGACTAGCAACAAGCTTCCGCCTGCGTCACTCTGAACACAGGATCTGCTTGTGGCAGCAGAAAGCCGGTCCATCAGACACTGATCAGCATTTGAAAAGCTACCGTTCAACAAAGCCGATATCATGCTGCAAGTACCATTAAGCAGCATTGTGTAGTTCCCTTCTGGTAATTGGCTTATATCAACAGCCTGTATCCCTGGGCATTCTGCCGTGATATTCCCTAAAGTAGCCGCCTGGATTTGCCAAGCTGGCGCACTTACATTAAAGAAACCGTTATCTGATTGAAATGCTTGTCCTTGCATTTACTTCTCTCCTGTTTTTTAACAGAAGCATTTAATCATATAACTATGCTGGAATAAATATATTTTTTAAATAATTATGGATTTATTGCTTCAATATTAGGCCTTGCCCCGGCAGCCCCGCCTGTGCCTCGAAATGAATGTCGATCGCGCTCACTAGAGACATAAGCCCTTAAATCTTCCACAACATTACTCGTTATCATTTTCTTTAAGTCATTTTGAAAGATATCAATCCCACGCTGAATGCGTAAAGCAACCAAGGGCCAACGCCTGGACCAAGCCGAGCCTTTAATCAGTCTAATCATCAAATCATGAGTATTGGGCTTGTTATTGAGGTCAACTTCAACAATATCTGCTACCACGCCTTTTTCTGCCGGTACTATGCGTACTCGATGGGAATAAGGACAAAACTTGTTGCTAAATAGCGTCATTACGGAGCGTTTATTGTTTATCAATGCCATTTATTATTTATTCACTGTCTCTGTGACTTAATCGATGAAAGCCTGTTTGGTTCTAACTAGAACTCAACCTCAAATTCTGACTCCTCTTCAATAGTCGGCAGCTTTGTTGATGAAGCTGTCGAAGCTGCAACTGTCATCATCTCGAGTAAAGGCTGAGATAATCTGGGTTGATCGGTCTGTTTTTCTAAAGCTTTCGCCCTAGTTTCGCAATAATTTTTCGCAGCAAAAGCAATCGCAAAAATTGCTACTAAAGCAGCAGCGGTAATGCCTCCAACCACATATCCATCGCTTGCTTTACTCTGGCATGAGGACGTATAAGAACTAACTTTATTTTTTATGCAGTCCCCTATTTCATTAATTGAATCCGCGCTTTGCATAAAAAGGACTTTCGAACTATAAGCGCCACTACCGCAAGCGTCTATCAAAAGAAGAGATTGGTTATACTTTCCTGAAACTTCCGTTTGATTTGCGCCGCAAGACTTTATCATTTCAACATAGGCATCATATCCTTCTACCTTAAAGTTCTTGCCACGGTCAGTTTCCATACATTCTTCCATTGGCCTGCCTGGACAAGTAAACACATAGTCCACGTCTTTTGAATCCCTAAAGGTAGGGTTATTGTAAAACGACTGATAAGGTTTGATTGTAGAAACCGCCCTAGCTAGCACAGACATTAGTGAAATAAAAATAAGCCCATTCCTCACTGCAAACTCTCCTTGTTAAGTTTGGGCAATTTTCACCGAAATTTTTACTGGAAGCAATGGATTTAAGCTGATAGCTATTACTGAGTCAAAGCTAAGCCGGTACCAGCTGAGCCGCCTGATGCTTGGCTTGGATTAAAAAGACAGAGAGCATTTGCAATACGTCTGTATTTCTCAGGATCGGGCATAAGTTGTGCTAAGAAATCAAAAATTTCTCGATTCCAATTTATGCTTCTGTCATCCAATAGTCGTTTCACTGCAACATGAAAACAAGTATCTTGATGATGGTTTTCATTATATTGACAGTCGGCCACATAGCTTCTAAATCCCTCAATATCATTATTTGCTATAAAGCTTCTAAGCTCTGTTTGATGTTGCCCAACTCTTAGTTGGCTGCGTAAAAAAATACAAGGGCTACGTTTAGGCCAGGCTATTTTACCGAGAAATTTATTTACAGTTTGCTCGAGCATCTGCATTTTTGCTTGATCCACCCTAACTTCTGAAGCATCTTTTAATCGGCGCAGCTCATTAAGAACAAGCTCTCTATTAGTGGCATTTATCTCACATAAGCTTATTAGAGCTGCTGTGGCTTTTTCCTTGGTCTCAGGGTCGATGAGAAGACTTACTATGCGTGGGATAATTCTTTTTTGTTTAAAGGCTTCTTGGTTTTCAAGGTTATTCTTCGCAAGTGCTGCGATAGCCTCTAATGCAGAAACTCGGCAATAGCTTAGATTGTCGGCCACAACATTTATACCACCATATGTTGCAATCATGCGTTGGTTTTCAGGATTATTTTCAGCCAAGTTACATAGCGCCTCTGTTATATAATATTTTTCATCTCTATTTTCTGGATTATACCTTGCTAGAATTTTTTTAATTAATCCTGCCTCACGAACAGCATTTTGAATCATAAAATTATCTTTAACAAAAGCAGTAATGACGCAGGCTGAATATCCATAATCTTCTGAGCGCTTAACTGTGTCATTGAGTAGCTGAATTCCACCCGCACGGTAAAACGCATTCTGAAATTCTTTTTTAAGAATCATAATGTCAGTTAGAAGCTGCATTAAGCTTCTTCTTACCAAAAAATCAGCTGCTCTTATTATAGCGATCAACTTGGGAATTTCTTTTGCTTGAAATAAGCCATTGAGCAATTCAGGGTTCTGCTTCAGCCGGTATGGATTAATTATTTCACCGAGAATTAATGATATATATGAAAGATCATTCACATCGCCCACCCAATTTGTATGATAAGGTTTGCTCCCTAACATCTCTAACAAGTCCGGCATAAGATTAAGCCTTATAATTTGATCACGTAATAGACTACTATCCCGTAGAACGTATGAAATAATTTTATACAAGAGCTCTAACTTCGCGCCTTTGACAGTCAGATCCACTCCCGGCTCTTTTAGAGATTCAGCCAGCCGGCCAATCAATCCTGCTCGAATTCCCTCATCTAAGCCAGGGAAATTACGACGGCGGTATTGTGTATCAAAAATTACACAGGATACTAACTTGCAGGCATAAAAAGAGGCTGAGGGATTACGATCTAAGAGAAAGGGGATTACAGCAGGCAGCATTTCATCGTAAAAAGCTAAATTATCATCAAGACGTGGTGTCAATGAATTGCGTATTTCGTATAGGGCTTTTAACGCAGCATATTTCTTATTCTGATCATTACCCCTAAGATAATTAAGCCATGTTTCTTTAGAATAGGCATGAGGCAAAACATTAGCCACAACCTGTTCAAAAGTGTTTCCAAGATTACCTAATAATCCTTGCATATTGCCCCCGTTATTAACTGAACTATGAAGAGCGAAATCTGCTTGAAAGAAAAAGAATAGATTGCTTTATATTAAAACAAGTTTAAGTCGAGTTCAAAGCTACCATATCTTGAAAATAAAAAAGCCCGTCTTAGCGGGCTTAAACAAATTGATCTTATTTGACTAGCTTGAGTACAGGGCCTTTCTTTTTAGGAGCTGGATCAAGTTCATCCTCGCTTTCCCCTTCGTTGACCAGCATGCCAAAACCATCTTCTCTGGCATAGATGCCTTGACTGGATTCATTAGCATAGAGGGCCAAAACGGCATCGAGCGGAACAAAAATTTGCCAAGCTTGGCCGCCAAAACTGGCATCAAAATGCACAAACTCCTCACTGATTTCTATATTTTGCACAGCAGATGGGGCAATATTTAATACAATTTGACCTTCATCTATATAATCAGATGGCACCTGCACCCCTTCTTGCTCGGCATCAACCAGCAAGTAAGGAGTGAAATGATGGTCCACTAGCCAATCATAAGTGCTTTTTAACAGATAAGTGCGAAGCCTTGCCATTTAAGATCTCATTTCTCTTTCAGCATCAGAAAGGCTGGCCTGGAAGGATTCACGCTTAAATAGTTTTTCAGCATATTTGATAATCAGCTTGCCTTGGTCAGCAGGCAAATTAATGCCCAATACCGGCAAGCGCCACAGCAGAGCGGCTAAGCTGCAATCTACTAAAGTAAATTCTTCGCTTAGGAAATAAGGGGAATCACCAAAAACCGGAGCCACGGATAACAAGCTGTCATAAAGCTCTTTGCGGGCTTTTTCAGCACTGGCTTTATCAGCTGCATGGTTAATGTCTTTGACTAAAGAATACCAATCACGATCAACCCTTAACATCATCAAACGGTTACGAGCACGGGCTACTGGATAAACCGGCATTAATGGAGGATGAGGAAAACGCTCTTCTAAGTATTCCAAAATAATATTGGACTCATACAGCACTAAATCTCTATCTACCAAGGTTGGCACTGTGCCATAGGGATTCAGTTCATATAATTCATTTGGCTTATTGTTTAAATCGACTTCGACTACTTCAGCGACAACACCCTTTTCAGCCAGAACAATTCTCACTCGATGGGAATAAGGGCAAAGCTTATTGCTAAACAGAGTCATTACAGAGCGCTTGTTGGTAATCAATGACATTATTTGGTATTCCTATCAGTTAAAACAAAGAAGCTATAAGCTTATACAAAAAAGCCCTACATAATCAACAAAGAACATGCAGGGCACAGTAATTTTTTTACTCAAGAGAAGCAATAACGCTCCCCATGATTTAATTAAAACTTTTATATTAACGCTTGGAGTATTGTGGACGCTTACGTGCTTTGTGCAAGCCAACTTTTTTACGTTCAACTTCACGAGAGTCACGAGTCACAAAACCAGCTTGACGCAATGAGCTGCGCAAGGTTTCATCATACTCAATCAAAGCGCGAGTAATACCATGACGGATCGCACCAGCCTGGCCGTTAGGGCCACCGCCTTTCACGTTCACGTTAATGTCTAATTTGCCAATAAGATTGACAAGCTCTAGAGGCTGACGCACCACCATGCGTGAAGTTTCACGACCAAAATATTCATCTAGTGGTTTGCCATTAACGATAATAGCTCCTTTACCACGAGCTAAATATACTCGTGCGGTAGAAGTTTTACGACGACCTGTTCCAAGTTGTTGAGTAGTTGCCATTAAAAATACCTTCGTTAGTCTTCAATTACTAATTTTTGAGGCTGTTGAGCAGCATGTGGATGCTCAGTACCAGCATAAACTTTAAGCTTTCTATACATTTCGCGACCTAATGGATTATTAGGCAGCATGCCTTTTACCGCGGTTTCGATAATACGCTCTGGCTTGTATTGAACCAGTTTTTCAAAGCTAATAGATTTAATTCCACCTGGATGTCCAGTGTGGTGATAGTAAAGCTTATCTTTAGCCTTATTACCAGTTACCTGAATTTTGCTCGCATTCAATACAATAATATAATCACCTGCATCAACATGCGGAGTATACTCAGGCTTGTGCTTACCCTTTAAACGGCTAGCAACCTGCGCTGCCAACTTACCTAAGGTCACACCATCAGCATCAACCACATACCAATCGCGCTTAACTGTTTCATTTTTCGCACTAAACGTTTTCATTTAAATATACCTTTATACCGTATTTAAAGGAGACGCATCATACCCCAAACAGAGAGAACATACAATAGCTATCTGCAAAAAATCTACTCATATTTTAAATACATTTAACAATAGCTCATCGACCAATGCTTGCGATGGTTTTGCCCTTGTATAAAGCCGCCCTTTATCTAAAACGATCATATCATCTGCATACTGTTTGAGCATATTAATATCATGGCTTACTATCAGCACAGCAACACCTTGCTCGGCTATTTTTTTAAGGTAGTTAAAAGTCCAATAGTGATACGCCCAATCCAAATGGGCCATATGTTCATCTAGCAACAAGAATTTCTGATGAGCGGGAATGTTGTTATCTATTTGCGCCAAAAGCCTAGCTAAATGCAGTCTTTGTTGCTCCCCTCCCGACAAAGTACTATAAGCATGAGATTGCAGTTTTTCTAAATCAAATAGCTTTAAGTAGCGGCAAACCACCTCTTCATTCAGCTGGGCTGACAGGCTCCGATATGGATAGCGTCCTAAAGCGAGCACTTGTTTTACATTCAGATCGAAGGCTAAAGTTGGCTTTTGGCTTAGAAAGCCGCAATACTGGGCCTTTTGCAGGGCGTTATAGTGCTGTATTTTTTTTCCATGCAACAACACTTCTCCTTGATCAGGCAACAGCACCCCGGCCAATATTTTAAGCAAGCTCGATTTACCCGCACCGTTTGGCCCTACAATTGCTGTTATTTTTCCCGGCTCAAAACTTAAGGCCACTTTATCCAATAGGGTTTTGTCTCTGCGAAATAAACTAAGCTGTCTGGCTTCTAACATGATGACCTTCTATAGCAAAAGAGCAGCCAAAGAAAAAAAACGGCCCCCAATAATGCCGTTAGAATCCCAAGCGGAACAATTTCTGCTTGGCTTAAGCTCTGACAAAGCATGTCTGCTATCAATAAAAATATCCCACCGGCTAAAGCGGAACAGGGAAGTAAAGAGCGATGATCTGCCCCTATGATACGGCGCACGATATGAGGAACAATTAAACCAACAAAGGCCACCGGCCCTGCTAAAGCCACTGAAGCTGCAACAATCAAAGCTGTTCCTGCAATACAAACAGCTTTAAACCTTGCCAAATCCAGGCCTAATTGCATGGCATCTTCTTCTCCTAAGGCCAATACATTTAAAGCTGAAGCTTGTTTTAATAACATCATGGCGCCCAAGCCCAATAAAACAGTAGAGACTGCGAGCAAGCTCCAGCTCACACTAGAAACCCCGCCAAAACTCCACAACACCGCATTTTCCAAAAATTGCTCAGGCCCAAAATACAATAAAAAAGCAATCAAACTGGAGAACAAAGCGTTACAAGCCAGGCCTATCAATATCAAACCTGTGATCTCTTTTTGCGAAATCCACTTAGAACACACATAGAGAAAACACAAGACAGCTAAACTGCCTAATAAAGCATAAACAGGACTAAGCCATTGCCATACGGCAAGCTTAATAGAGCTCGTAATCAAACCAAAAATTAAAATGGCCAGACTGGCCCCCGAAGAAATCCCCAACAAACCGGGATCTGCCAAGGGATTACGCAACAAACCCTGCATGACTGCCCCGGCTAAACCCAATCCCATTCCAACCAATAATATGGCTAAAACTCGTGGCAATCGTAAAAACCATATTACGGTAAACTGCTCGCCGGCTTGATAAGAGCCAGGCCTGAACAATATACCCAGCAACTGCTTATAGCTTATCGCAATCGCCCCCATATGCAGGCTACAAAAAAAAGCCGCAGCTAATAATAGGCTTAAGCAAATATAACGGACACTGGCATGGCTATTTTTCATAAGCTTGATCAATTATGTCATTAAAAAATTGATATTCTCAATTAAGTTCGCCATGATGGTTCGACTAGCCCACCACAAGCGGATACCAAACAACGCTTATCCTGAGCCTTTCAAATGATGGGCTCTCAGTTAAACAACCGGGCCTAGCAAAAACTGAGCATATAAAAATACTGGAGTTTATCTTCTCTCTCAGCTAAGCTCAACGTGTAATTAGCAATTTCTGGTGATACTTAATATGAAACATGACTATATGACAGATCGAAACTGGAAACTAGACGATCTTGAGCCAACTGTTGTTGTCCCAAAGAAATCCTTTAAAACATTATTTGTTATTTCTAGCATTATCTTGCTGATTGCTATCGCAGCTGCCTTCGCTGTCGTTTGGCATCATCACAGAAACCACGAAGTAATGGCCCAAGCAGAACCGGCCACAAGCATCGCAACTGTATCAGCAACAACGAACCAGCCCCCTGCTACAGTCAGCCCGAACCCAGCGCAAACCTCCTCTTGAAAGGACGATCATGCAACAACAAAGTTTTAGATTAAAAGGCAGTTTATTCACTCTAAGTGTATTGCAATTACAGAATATTAATTTGCAAGACCTAGAGCGTGACCTTGCTGAAAAAATAAAGCTGGCTCCTAAATTTTTCTACCACACCCCTATCGTGATTGATATTCAGAAAGTGGCTGAACAAGCAATTGATTTCTTTGCCCTAAAGGCCATTTTAGAACGATATAATTTGATTCCGGTCGGCATAAAGGGCGGGCAAGAAGCTTTACAGCTTAATGCCAAACAAGCGGGTTTTGCCATTATGGCTGATTCTTCAGCCCCTGCTGAAAGACCGGCTGCTTCACAAAAACCTCAAGCAGTTGAAATCCGAGAGCCTCAAGCTGCTACTTTGGTGTCAAACGAAGGAACTCGTTTAATCACTCAACCGATTCGCTCTGGCCAACAAGTTTATGCCCAAGGTGGCGATTTAGTCGTTATTGCTTCAGTCAGTTCAGGGGCAGAGTTATTGGCTGATGGCAATATCCATGTTTATGGAACTTTAAGAGGCAGAGCGCTGGCTGGTATTAACGGCAATCGAAAAGCCAGAATATTCTGCCAACATATAGAAGCAGAGCTGGTAGCTATTGCCGGAGAGTTTAAAATATTCGAACAAATGCCCAATCACTATCCCGGCGCCGTGCAAATTTATTTAAAAGAGCAACAACTGATAATTGATTCTTTATAAAAAAATACGGCAGCTGTTAAAAAAACTACATGTAGTTTTTATTTTATCCGCTATAATACTACGGGTAGTAATTGGCCTAAAGCTATTTTTTGAATATAAGGAAACGAGCAATGGCAGAAATAATTGTCATCACCTCAGGAAAAGGTGGAGTAGGAAAAACAACGACCAGCGCGGCTTTCGGGACGGCTCTTGCACTGCGTGGTCATAAAACAGTCGTCATTGATTTCGATGTGGGCTTGCGTAATCTCGACTTAATTATGGGATGCGAGCGTCGTGTAATTTATGACCTGGTTAACGTGATTAACGGTGAAGCTAATTTAAATCAGGCATTAATTAAAGATAAAAGAGTCGAACAACTTTATATTTTGCCTGCTTCGCAAACTCGCGATAAAGATGCTTTAACCAAAGAAGGCGTTGAAAAAGTTCTAAATGAACTGAGTCAGTCTTTTGATTATATCGTCTGCGATTCTCCAGCGGGAATTGAACGAGGCGCTTATCTTGCTATGTATTTTGCAGATCAAGCTATCGTAGTGACCAACCCCGAAGTCTCTTCAGTACGCGACTCAGACAGAATGCTTGGAGTGCTTTCCAGCAAATCTAAAAGAGCTGAACAAGGCCTAACTCCCATTAAAGAACATTTGCTTCTAACTCGCTATTCTCCTGAAAGAGTGACCAGAGGAGAAATGCTAAGCGTAGCAGACGTTCAGGAAATTTTATCTATTCCTTTATTGGGTGTGATTCCAGAATCTAAAGCTGTATTGAAAGCTTCCAATGCCGGCGTTCCAGTCAGCCTTGATCAAGAAAGCGATGCAGGACAAGCCTATTTAGATGCAGTAAGCCGCTTTTTAGGCCAAGATCTTCCACACCGCTTTATTACTGAAGAAAAAGCTAATTTGTTTAAAAGAATTTTTAGTAGAGGGAGAGTCACAGGATGAAATGGCTAAAAGAACTGTTTCAGCCAAGAAACCAATCCGCCAATCTTGCCAAAGAAAGATTACAGGTTATTGTTGCGCATGAACGTAGTCAGCGCCAAGGTCCAGAATTCTTACAGCAGCTACAAAAAGAAATCACCGCTGTTATTGCAAAATATGTCAATATTGGCCTAGGCGATGTCATGGTGGACTTTGAACAAAAAGGCGACCGCTCTGTATTAGAGTTGAATATTACTTTGCCGGACCAAGCCTCTGAAAAAACCAATGCGGCAACTCAAATCGCATAAGGCTTAATATGATCAGACTTTTGCATATTGACCAAAGCTCAGAAGTCTGTAGTCTTGCAAATATCAAAGCCCTGCCAGAACAAGGCTACCTCTGGCTTGTTTTAAGCAGAGATGAAAAGTTTGATCTGGCTGGCTGGGTGTTAAATCTGGTTGGCAAACCTATTCATCCACGCCATCTTGATGATATAACTCAAAAAAACCACCCTAGTTACTATGACTATATGAGTAACTACGACATCTTGATTTTCCGTACTGCAAGCAAGCTTGAAATAGGCCCGCGTCGCGGCCTGGATTCTATGACTTTTCTACTGTTTGATAAATTGCTCATCAGTATTTATGACGGCGCTGAGAAAGATTTTGAACCAGTCTACAGCTATGTGACTGATCCTAGTCGCAATTTACCCGTTACCCCCGCTCTTGCACTAGAAACTTGTTTAGATTATACCGTTAACCATCTGGCAGAATTCAAAAACCCGCTTGAAAGCCGGATGAACAGCTGGCAAAAACGTCTGCTTAAAGTCAGCAGAGGCAAGGCCATGGACTGGACAGGCTTGTTAGACTTCAAAGCCGATTTGCGCAAACTAAAGGCCATTTGTGAAGAACAAAATGATACACTTTCTGCCTGGCGTAGCAGCTTAAGAAATGACGGTAAAAAGCCTTACTTTCACGGTGAAAACATTTTAATCAACTTAAATGACGTCATTGAGCACAGCCATCGAATGTTAATCCTGACCACCCAATTCCAAGGTGAGCTGGAATCATTGCTGCAGCTGCATTTTACCATTTTGGGTCATCGCACCAACGAAATCATGCGAACTATTGCCATTATCACGGGTGTCTTTATGCCAGCCAACTTGATTGCAGGGATTTATGGCATGAACTTTACTAATTTACCTGAAGTGGGCAATCCCCACGGTTTAATCCATATTTTGGCACTCATGGCAGGATTTACCGCCCTATCTCTAGGAATATTTCGCTGGTTAAAATGGATTTAGCTTTTAAACTCGAGTGATAATCACCAATATTTATTCAGCAAATATTTTGCTAAAATATTCTTCTACCCACTTTTTATGGCTTAAATTATGCCTCAAAAAACGACCACTACCTTCGCTATCTCTCCATGGCTATCACGCTATACCGGGCTGGTAGAGGTATGGGACAACTTCTGCAAAGAACAAATGAAAGCACTGCCTGAAGCTGCTCGAAGGACGCTTGAACAAAGGATTGAGGAATCTTTCGGCGGTATGGCGGATAAAAGTCATTTTGCTGAGGTTCTAGCTGAATATCGCAGGGATGTTGAAAACTATGATAGCATGCCTGACAAAGCAAAATTATCAAAAAATCCTGATATTGAAAACAAACGAGAATTGCTGGCCTGGGCTGAGATTCATGCTTTATTGCGAAAACTGCCTTATGAGCTTCAAGACAGAGATTATCGCAACATACAAGAAGCAAAAGAGCAGGCAAAAACTATTCCAAAGTCCTCTAAATTTTATGCTGAAGCCGAAAAAATTTATCAAGATATGGAAGCGATATCAGAAACGATTCGTAAAGCAGCAAAAATTGAAGCCCTAGTTAGTTTAGCACCTACTAGCCATGAAAAGAAACAGCAGACATCATGGTTTTCTGAATTATTTAACAGAGCTCCTGCAGAAGAAGCACCCGCTCCAGCTCAGCCAGCAAGCTCAGCTTCTGAAAAGCCACAGCCTTCCATCCAAGCCAGTTTGAACACACAGGCGCAAGCAGAGCCGACTAGAAGACATGCTGCTACTGAACAACAAAGGGCTAGAACGATAGCAGCAGGCTCACCCGGAACTTTTTCTCCAACATCTCAGACTGCTCCCCCTTTTAGTCCGCCTGCTACTCCTACTCCACAGCCGCAAGCAGCACCTGCTGCAGGTGGAGCAGGCAGAATGCCGGCAGAAGAAAAACATGAAGAAGAGGAACGCCCTGAAGTTAAATCAAAGAAAATAACTTCTTATCAAGCTTTTGGCGTTTTAGGCTTCTCTCCGCTAGTCCCGCCCAATGCTAAGAAGGTAAGAAAAGCCTTTGATGAAATGGAGCTCAGCACTGATTCTGAAAAATTTTTAGATGAACTTTGGGACGCTTTAAAAGGCTTTTATACTGCACATCATAGGCTAAGCCTGGAAAAAGCATTGAACGGTTCTATGCTAGACCCCTCAAAAATGCTGAGCGAGGTAAAAGCAGCCTTCCATAAAAAAGCCCGCGAGACCCATCCCGACAAAAGTTCGGAACAAAAAGACGGTATGTTTACAAAAATAAAAGAAGCTTCTGATCTTTTAAAAACTTACTATGAAGAAGTTAAGCTAAACCAAGCAAGCTTAAGCAAAAGCCATAATATGTTAGACCAAGCCCCAAATAGAAAAACCTTGCCAGAAGTTGAGATGGCTGATGAAATGGCAACGCGTATGTTAGCAGTTAGCAGAGCACAACAAATTTTATTCGCTAGCATCCCCCAAGATCAAAGCCTTAGAAAAGTCTATAAAATTAAAAAAATTGCTGCCAACCAAGAGCAATTAATTCAGTTAAGGCAGGCCTATCTCATACTTAAGTACTGCAATGGCCCAAGCATTGTCGATGATAAAACAAGAAAATACTTAATCCAGCAACTTGTACCAGAAACAATTATTTTGCCAGAAGTGGCTGATTTAGCTCAAACTGTTTTTATGCCTCCCCCTCCCTCTTCTTTGCCAGCATACGCGCATATTACTGCCAGCAGCCCAACGAAATAGGCAAGTCCGTAAACTATCGCACTCGCTCATTTATTTAAATTCAGTTACACTAATTTTGATTTAACTTAATGGGTAATGACATGGACCAATCACTGCAACACTGCGTGACAAAGCTAGGCATTGATAAAATCGAGCGTCACATCTTTTTGTGTGCCGATCAAAGCAAACCTAAATGCTGCGATAAATTAACAGGTCTTGTTTCTTGGAACTATTTAAAAGACCGCTTGGATGAGCTTGGCTTAAATGACAATGGCGTATTTCGTACCAAAGCAAATTGCTTAAGGGTCTGTGAAAAAGGCCCTATTGCCGTGGTTTATCCGGAGGGAGTCTGGTATCACTCTTGCACTCCTGAGGTTTTAGAGAGAATTATTCAAGAACACCTGATTGGCGGCAAACCCGTCACTGAATTTATGTTTTACCAAAAATAGGCCTTTCATATGATCGTACTATCCGGAGATATTGGCGGAACGACTACTCGCCTTCAATTAACTGAATGCAGCAATCCCCTGCATTTAAAAACGATTGCTCGAGAGAAATATGCTAACTCCTCACATTTAAGCTTTAGCGATATTATCCAAAAATTCTTAAATGACGCGGGCAAGCAATACAATGAAATTACCAGCGCTTGCTTTGCTGTAGCAGGCCCGATTATTAACGGCACAGTAAAGTTTACTAACTTGCCCTGGTTTATCGAGGAAGCTAAATTAAAAGCCGAACTGAAAATTGATAAAGTTAAATTGATCAATGACTTTCAGGCCGTCGGCTATGGAGTGGAAATTCTATCTCCAGAAGACGTTTATGTTTTACAGGAAGGCCGCTACCAGCTTAAGCAAGTTAAAGCCATTATTGGAGCTGGGACCGGGCTTGGCATGGGCATGATGCACTGGGACGGAATGATGTATGAGGTCAGCGCAACTGAAGGCGGACATGCTGATTTCGCCCCCACCACCGATGCACAAATTGCACTTTTACAATATCTACGCAAGAAATATCACAGGGTTTCAGTAGAACGTTTGGTTTCAGGCCCGGGCATTATTAATCTTTATAGTTTTGTTAAAGATAATCCCTTGCCAAGCGAAAAAGAGGACCCTGAACTGCATTTTGCTTTACATAAAAATGAGGATACTGCTGCTACCATTTCATACTATGCGATTGAAAAGAAAGACCCGATGGCAATGCGAGCCTTAGAGTTATTTGTGCAAATTTATGGCTCTGCTGCCGGCAACTTGGCACTGACCACCTTGCCTTATAGCGGACTTTATATAGCAGGAGGAATTGCCCCAAAACTACTGTCTCAATTTACCAATGGACGGTTTTTAGAGGCCTATTCAGATAAAGGCCGGCTTTCTAATCTGTTAAAAGATATCCCCATCTATATTGTGCTTAATACTCATGTTGGCTTACTTGGCGCCTCCACCTTTGCTGCTAGAATGTAATAAGCATTCATAACGATAAGGATGGGCTATGGCACATTATGCAATTGGAGATATCCAAGGCTGCTATGATGAATTTATGGAGCTGTTGGATAAGCTGCAGTTTGATCCTAATAATGACCAATTATGGCTGGTGGGAGA
>JARDZR010000100.1 GCA_029240715.1 Gammaproteobacteria bacterium | reverse complement strand
TTTTTTAATGCTAACGATGCCTTAGCAAACATGGAGGTCTCTAAAGGACCCAGCATGGCCGGTTAATGTACTTAGCAATAAGCAGCAATTCGGTTAAACTAACGGCTTAAAAATAGGTCTTGAGTTTATTATGCTGCATATTGTGCTATATCAACCTGAAATTCCACCTAATACCGGCAATGTCATTAGACTTTGCGCAAATAGCGGCGCTACCTTGCATTTAATTAAGCCCTTGGGGTTTAGCCCTGATCATGCCAAGTTAAAGCGAGCGGGCCTTGATTATCATGATTGGGCCAAAGTGATACAGCATGAAAATTTTGAAGCGTTTTTAGAATCAGTTCAGCCCAAAAGAATTTGGCTTTGCGAAACCATAGGAAAGCAATGCTATACCGATGTTTCCTATCAAGCCGGTGATGCTATTGTGTTTGGCTCTGAGACCAAAGGTCTGCCTCAGGCTTTTTGTGAGCAGTTTGAGACTAATCAAATGATTAAAATTCCGATGCTGCCTACCCAAAGAAGTTTAAATCTATCTAATTGTGTGGCTATAGTGCTGTATGAGGCTTGGCGACAATTGAAATTTGTCATTCCTGACTAAGCGGGAATTCAGATATCTCTTACTCTTCACCCGCTTCTCGGACCAATAAGGCTTTAACCGCCTCAACTGCCGGCAGGTTTTGGTATAGCACAGCATACATGACTTCAGTGATAGGCATACGCACTTTGAGCTGCTGTGCAAGCTTATAAATGGTAGCTGTGGTTTGCACCCCTTCCACTACCTGATTAATTTCTTTATAAGCTTGATCAAATGATTTGCCATGGCCTATAGCAAGTCCAAACCTTAAATTGCGGGACTGCATATCAGAACAAGTTAAAATCAAATCTCCCAGCCCGCTTAATCCCATTAAAGTTTCTTTATCTGCCCCTAAAGCAGTCCCTAGGCGCATCATCTCAGCCAGGCCTCTGGTCATAAGGCCGGCTTTGCTATTGGTGCCATAGCCTAAGCCTTCGGCAATCCCCACTGCGATAGCCAGAATGTTTTTAACTGCGCCGCCTAGTTCTGCACCTTTAATGTCATCACAAAGGTAAGTACGAAAATAAGGGGCTTGAAAGCAGTCCTGCATGGCTTTGGCAAAGTTTATGTTATCACTTGCCAAGGTCACAATAGTAGGCTGCTGTTTGGCTACTTCTTTAGCAAAGCTTGGCCCGGTTAATAAAGCGACTGGCGTACCTTTGGCTAAAATACTATGGGCCACTTCATCTAAAAACTGGCCAGTCTCAGGATCAAGACCTTTAGTAGCCCAAACGATTCCCATATCAGATTTAATAAAAGGCTTAATGCTTTGTAAAATAGAGCGAAAAGCGTGGCTAGGCACTGAAATTAAGATGTGCTCAGACTGCTTAATGGCAGTTTCCAGCTCTTTGGCTACATGAAGATTGTCTGGAAAAGAGTTACCGGGGAGGTATTTATTGTTTTCACGATCTCGCTGCATCGCTAGTCTATGTTGTTCTTCACGAGTCCACAGATAGACTGTGTGGTGGTTTCTGGCTAGAAGCAGCGCTAGGGCGGTACCCCAAGAGCCTGCACCGATCACAGTAAAAGTTTTTGAGGCTTTCATTTGAGCTCCCGGGGAATATCTAGGGTATTAGTTTGCAGCTGCTGAAGCTGGATTCTTTTGCTGCTCATACATTAGGTTGAAATCAATCGGCGCTAAAGCCAATTGAGGGAAGCCGCCATGAATGACCATGCTTGAAATGGTTTCACGTAAATAGGGGTAAAGAATGTTAGGGCAAAATGCACCTAAAGTATGATGAGTTTGTGTTTCATCCATAGCTGGCAAGGTGAAAATACCGGCTTGTTTGGCTTCAGCAATGAAAATAGTTTTGCCATGAGAATTGACTGTGCATTTAATGCTTAAAACAACTTCATGGGTATCTTTTTCAGCGAGTGCTTTAGAAGCATTGCTGACTTCAATATTAAGTTCTGGGGCCCATTCTGTCTGAAAAGCTTTTACACCATCAGGAATTTCAAAAGAAAGTTCTTTGACATAAAGTTTATGAATTTGAAATTGGCTTGCAGCTTGTTCAGACATGATTTTTCCTTTGTTCTATTCATTAAATTATTGTAATAGCGGATCAAGTTTATGCTCTGCTTCTAAAGCATAAAGGTCATCACAACCCCCTATATGGCGGTTATCGATAAAAATTTGCGGAACAGTTCTTCGGCCAGAACGTTGTTCCATCAGCAGTCTCAGTTCTGAGTCGAGATCAACTCGAAGCTCGGTATAGCTGATGCCTTTTCTATCCAGCAGCATTTTAGCCCTAACGCAATAAGGACAGATTTGGGTGGTGTATATTTCAACATTTGCCATGATTTACTCCTCATTTTTGATCAGGGGGAGATTTTCTTTACGCCATTGGTTGATGCCGCCTTCAATGGCATAAACTTGCTCAAATCCTTTAGATTTTAACAGAGCGCCAGCTTTTTTAGAGGACATTCCGTTCTCACAAACCAGCACAATAGGACTGGTTTTATTCTTTTGTAAACTGCTATCCGTTCTGAGCTGTTCGATATCATAACGTTTGGCACGGCTTATATGACTACTGTCAAAAGCCTCTTGCTTACGTACATCAATAATTTGGCAGTTCTTTCGATTCATTAAAATAGCCGCTTTTTGTGGGCTGACTAAATCAATACCCATGCTACGACTGCGAAACTCAAGTGCAAATAAAGCGCTGATTAAAACAAGTGCCAATAAACTTAATGGCCAGTTGGCTAATAAAAATGGGAAAACATGATTCATATGCTTGGGTCCGTTAAAATTTTAAATTAGTATACTGCTTTTGCACGAATGCTCAATGCATGAATTTGTTTTGATTGTATCAAACTTTCTAAGGCTTGATAAACCAGGCGATGACATTCTAACTGAGATTTGCCGTTAAAATTACTTGAGCTGATCTCAATGATAAAGTGGCCGCCGCCGCTACTTCCCGCATGGCCTTTGTGCTTGCTGCTTTCATCGATGATATTTAACTGGCTTGGGCTAAGGCTTGAGCGAAGAAGCTCCGTGATCTGCGATATCATGGCAAAACCTTTTTAAAAGGGCGGACTGTTACCTCTTGGTAAACGCCTGCTGCCAAATAAGGATCGAGTTTGGCCCAGTTTTCTGCTTCTTGCAGAGATAAGAATTCGGCAACAATCAGGCTGCCTGTAAAACCTGCTTCTCCCGGATCTTCGCTGTCTATAGCAGGCAGGGGCCCTGCCAGCACTAGGCGTCCTTCAGACTTAAGCTGTTCCAGCCGAGCTAAATGGGCCGGCCTTGCTTTTTTGCGGCAGTCTAAACTATTGGGTCGATCTTGTGCCAGGATAATATATAGCATAACTATGAACTTATTTTTAAGTGTTTATAGAGGTAAAGCGTTTGCAAAATAACAAACACCACGGTCAATCCCAGCATGCCAAACACTTTAAAATCTACCCAGATATCAGTTGAGTAATGATAGGCCACATAGAGATTAAGGGTCCCCATTAGAATAAAGAACCAAGCCCACATAGAGTTTAAGCGTTTCCAAACCAATTCTGGTAATTGAATGTTTTGTTCCATTAATCTTTGAATAATCGATCTTTTGGAAAACCATTGGCTAAATAAACAGCCTACACCAAATAGCCAGTTAACTATGGAAACTTTCCATTTTAAAAACATCGTATCATGCAACAGCAAGGTTGCACTGCCAAAAACCAGCACCAAAACAAAAGCAACAATATGCATGGGCTCGACTTTTTTATAGCGTAGCCATAAAATACCAAATAGTTTATAGCCGATAAAAAATATTAAAACTGGAAAAAAATCATACAGCAATTTCATAAAAGTAATCCTGTGATTAGCCGCTAAATTCGGTATAATGCTGCTACAAATTCACACTAGCTTAACAGAAAGGGCTATTGAATCAATCATTGCTTTTTAAATGGGACGGGTTAATGAGCGAAAAGTTGCAAAAAGTATTGGCCAGGGCAGGCCTGGGATCGCGACGTGAAATCGAAGAATGGATCGAAGCGGGAAGAATTTCAGTCAACGGAAAAGTCGCTAAGCTTGGCGATCGCGTGGTCGATACCGATAACGTCATTGTAGACAGTAAAAGAATTGCTCTTTTGCCAACCGACCTCGTCCCTCCCAGAGTTTTAATCTATCATAAGCCGGAAGGTCAAATCTGCACCCAAGATGATCCAGAGGGCCGAGAAACAGTATTTGAACACTTGCCTAACTTACGCTCAGGAAGATGGGTGATGGT
>JARDZR010000099.1 GCA_029240715.1 Gammaproteobacteria bacterium | reverse complement strand
ATGGCGCTTAATCGACGGTTCACTACATTAAGTCTAATTTTAATCAGTGTTAACGGAACGATTGGGTCTGCTTGGTTATTTGCTCCTTTATATGCTGCAAGAATTGCAGGAAATGCTGCTTTGATTTCATGGATTTTGGGCGGCCTAATTACCATTTTAATTGCCTTAAGTTTTGCTGAGCTTTCGGCTTTTTTGCCGATAGCGGGAGGGAGTGCACGCTTTCCTCAATTAACCCATGGTGGTTTGACTAACTTTATTATGACTTGGCTGACTTGGCTGTCTTATGTCACGATGCCGCCTATTGAAGTGCAGGCTACTTTGCAATATGCCGCCACCTATTTCCCGAGCCTTGTGCATAGTATTAACAATGTGGTGGAGCTAAGCGGGAACGGTTTGATATGGGCTGTAATTTTAATGCTGGTGTTTTCACTATTTAACATCAGCACTTATAAAGGTTTGCTGCGTTTTAATTCTATTTTATTTGCTTTTAAAATAATGGTCATCATTATTGCTATTACCGCTATTATCCACACTCAGTTTATCAGTACTAATTTTTCAGGAATACACCAAAACTTAAGCTCACCAGGGACTTGGGCGGCCATCTTTTCTGCCTTGGCAAGCGGGGGGGTGGTATTTGCTTTTACCGGCTTTAAGCATGGGGTTGAACTGGCGGGTGAAACTAAAAACCCTAAATTTGCTTTGCCTGTTGCTATTGTGGGCTCTATTTTGATTTGTTTGGCTTTATATATCGGTTTGCAAATTGCTTTTATCGGCTCATTGGACAGCACTATGCTTAAAAGTGGCTGGACACATTTGGCCTTTCCTGGAGATACCGGCCCATTGGTGGGAATTGCTGGAGTATTAGGCTTAGCTTGGCTGGTTAAATTGCTTTATGCTGACGCAGTAGTATCGCCTGCCGGGGCGGGTTTTATTTACGCCACCTCAACGGCCAGAATAGTTTATGGTATGAGTAAAAATGGGGATTTCCCTGGGCTATTTTCTAAAACCAATGCAGAGGGCTTTCCTTATTGGGCAGTGGCTTTAAACTTTGTGCTGGGTATGGTGCTGTTTTTGCCTTTTCCGGGCTGGCAGCAAATGGTTGAGTTTTTGGTATCAGCTGCAGTGATCGCCTATGCGGTGGGGCCTGTTTCTTTATTATGCTTGCGCAAACAATTGCCTAATGCGGCAAGACCTTTTAGATTAAAAGCAGCTGGTTTTTGCTGTGCTTTGGCTTTTTATTTCTGTAACTTAATGAATTACTGGATTGGCTGGGAAACCATTTCCAAGCTTGGTATTGCGATTGCTGTCGGATTTGCTTACCTGTTTGTACGTTATTTTATGGGAAAAACCGATCGCCAACGTTTTAATTTGAAGGCGGTGTTATGGGTGGCGCCTTATTTAGGCGGATTAGTGCTGATTTCCTATCTGGGTGCTTTTGGTGGAAAAGGCTATATCCCATTTGGCTGGGACTTTGTGGTAGTGGGTATCTTTAGCCTAGTTATTTTATGGCTCGCGCTGGCTACCAGAATGCCAGATGTTGAAATGCAATATAATGCCTATCAGCAAGAGCACGGTGCTTAAGTATTTTGGCAAAGGGTCTGCGAGCTTGAGAAACATCGATCAAATCTATGGTAATATCTAGCAGAGTTAGGTGCTGCCTAACAGTGTAAAAAACCTTTTACTTTTAGTAAATAATTGTGTAAAGTAAGCGTCCTTAAAGTATACGTATACACAGTTGAGCTAGGAGTAATTAAAACAATGGTCGTGATCCGTTTGTCCAGAACCGGCGCTAAAAAGCGTCCATTTTATCATGTTGTAGTAGCTGATCAGCGTTACCCACGCGGCGGTCGTTACATTGAGAAAATTGGCTTTTTTAATCCAGTTGCCGCTGGTAAAGATATTAAATTGCATCTCGAAGTAGAGCGTGTACAGCATTGGATTTCCCAAGGCGCGCAAGCTTCTGATCGCGTTAGCAGTTTGATTAAACAGTTTCAAAAAGAGCAAGCTGCTTAATTTAAAATGAATGACCCTGAGAAATTAATTGTGGTGGCGCGAGTCGGCGCGCCACACGGCGTTAAGGGTGATTTAAAATTGCAAGTTTTTACTGAATCTGCCGACGTTCAAAGTTTCCAAAACTGGTTTATTCATTTAAATCGCAGCTGGCAACCTCTATCCCAGTTTTCTATCAAGGCCTTGGGTAATCAGTATGTCATCCATTTTGATGACTGCCAAGATCGTGACTTAGCTAAGCGCTATGTCAACGCCGAGTTAGCCGTTCCCAGAAAAGAGTTATCCGAGCCTGAGTCTGGTTTTTATTGGGCTGATCTAGAAGGTCTTAAGGTTATTAATACAGAAGGCGTTGAGCTTGGAGTGGTTGACCATATACTGGAAACCGGTGCTAATGACGTTTTGGTGCTTAAAGGCGATAAGCAGCGATTAATACCTTATGTTAAACATGTCATTCAAAAGGTTGATCTGGCAGAAGCCCTGATCATCGTTGATTGGGATGCGGATTATTAAATGAAATTCGGCATAGTGAGCCTGTTCCCTGAAATGTTCGATATCTTCAGCCGATTTGGAGTAGTGGGTCGAGCAGTCGATAAGCAATTAGTTTCTGTCCAATATTGGAACCCCAGGTCCTATGCTCAAGATGCTCATCATACGGTAGATGACCGTCCCTATGGAGGTGGCCCCGGTATGGTTATGATGGCTGAGCCATTGTTTCAGGCGATTATTGAGGCTAAAAATAGCCTTGGTCCCGATACAAAAGTTTGCTATTTATCTCCCCAAGGAAAACATTTAACTCAAAGTAAAGCCCAAGAAATAGCGAATTCGGCCCGTATCATTTTATTGGCAGGGCGCTATGAAGGGGTGGATGAGCGCTTAATTGAGCAAGCAGTGGATGAAGAAATTTCTATTGGTGACTATGTCTTAAGCGGTGGAGAGCTGCCGGCGATGGTATTGATGGACGCCGTCACTCGGCTTATCCCCGGGGCCTTAAATGATCAGCAATCCGCTCAGGAAGATTCGTTTACTCATGAGCTTTTAGACTACCCGCATTATACCCGGCCTGAAATTTGGCGGAACCAATCTGTTCCCCCTGTATTATTGAGCGGGAACCATGCGGAAATTAAAAAATGGCGTCTGCAACAAGCAGTGGCAAGGACTGAACAACGTCGCCCTGATTTATTGCAAAAAAGACTACCCGATTAGGCAAATTTGTTGTACAATCTTGCCCAATTTGAGATTTTGGTATGGAGATATAAAATGCAAAAGTTAATTCAAGAGTTTGAAAAATCTTGTATGAAGACCGATGTTCCAGAGTTTAGAGCTGGTGACACCGTCTTGGTGCAAGTTCGTGTAAAAGAAGGTAATAACGAGCGTTTACAGGCATTTGAAGGCGTGGTTATTGCTAAGCGCAATCGCGGCTTAAATTCCGCTTTTACCGTTCGTAAAATTTCTCATGGTGAAGGGGTTGAGCGTGTATTCCAAACTCATAGCCCATTGATCGCAAGCATTGCGGTAAAACGCCGTGGTGATATTCGTAAAGCCAAACTATATCACTTACGTGACCTGTCTGGTAAAGCAGCCCGTATTAAAGAAAAATTGGGCGTTAAAGACTCTGCTCCTGAAGTTGCTAACGAAGCTGGCGAGTAATCTAATTAACAATAAAAAGGGGCCTTTAGGCCCTTTTTTTATTGCTAGCCTTTTTTAATCTAAGCTGTACTTAATAGCTCGCTTTTGTTTTGAACTTGCCTCATTATAGAATTGATCAGTATTTTTATATTAAGAGGATTTATGAAACAACAACTTGCAAGTAGAATTATTTCCGTAATGGATTTAACCTCTCTTAATCAAGATGATAATAGCGATAAAATTCAAAAACAAGCTCTAGCCGAGGGGGCGGATGAGATTGACCTTGTTATACCTTATCAAGATTATATTAATGGCGACCGCTCAAGTACGCAAAATTTAGTGAAAGCTTGCAAAGATATCTGCCAGGATGCAGTGCTAAAAGTCATTTTGGAAACAGGGGCATTGCAAAGTCCTGAACTTATTTCTAATATCAGCAGAGATTGCTTAGAAAACGGGGCTGATTTTTTAAAAACCTCAAGCGGCAAGATAAAAGTTGGAGCAACTTTAGAAGCTGCTGAATTAATGTTGCGTGAGATCTCTCAGTACTATCAGCGCAGCGGACGCTTAGCAGGCTTTAAAGCTTCAGGTGGGGTAAGAACTGTAGAGCAAGCCCAAGCTTATATGGGCTTGGCCCAGAAATTAATGGGCGATGATTATTTAAATGCAAAGTATTTTAGATTAGGCGCCAGCAGTCTTTTAGAAAATTGTATAACCTATTTGACGATCTGATATAAAAAACCGTAAAGTAATACATTGTTAGCATTATTAAGCTTAAAGTTCTTTAGGAGAATTTTGATATGCTTACCACCTTATTGCTTTCTCGTATTCAATTTGCTTTCACTGTTAGTATGCATATTTTATTCCCGGCTTTTAGTATCGGTCTGGCCACATTCCTAGCAGTGATGGAAGGGCTTTGGCTTCGAACTAAAAACCC
>JARDZR010000098.1 GCA_029240715.1 Gammaproteobacteria bacterium | reverse complement strand
AAAAACGCTAAAGGCCATCTTATTAGAATTCAGGATATTGGAAAAGCTGAGCTGGGCGCACAAGACTATGATTCTCAAGTTTACTACAACGGCAACCAAGCGGTATTTGCCGGTATCCAGTCAGCCCCCGGTGCCAACCCCTTAACGGTGGTAAATAGCATTGAAAAAGCCCTGCCCGGAATAAAGGCCAGTTTCCCGCCTGGGCTTCAGGCCCAAGTAGTTCATGACAGCACTCAGTATATTCGGGCCTCTATCCAAGAAGTGATAGAAACGATTGTCGCGGCTACCCTGATTGTCATTATTGTGATTTACCTATTTTCAGGCTGCCATTAAGGGCGCAAGAGAAATTGCAGGCCCTGTCATTGTTATGACCACCACTTTGGCTGCCGTTTTCGCCCCTATTGGGTTTATTGGCGGTTTAACCGGGGCCTTGTTCGGCGAATTTGCTTTTACCCTGGCCGCTTCCGTGATTATTTCAGGAATTGTGGCTTTAACTTTTTCCCCTATGCTTTGCTCTAAAGTGCTCAGCGCTGAATTATTAAAAGGCCAGTTTGTACAAAAAATTGATAAAGTATTTCACAGCTTGAAGGAACGCTATCACCGGCGTTTGCATGCGGTTTTAGATTACCGCTCATTGGTTTTAATTGTGGCGGCAACCGTATTAAGCAGCTGTTATTTTCTTTATTCAGGCGCGCAAAGAGAACTGGCCCCGACTGAAGACCAAGGTTTTATCGGTTTATTTGCTAATGCACCCAGTTCAGCGAATTTAGACTATGTGCAAAAATATAATGCGACTTTGGTAAAAAGCTTTAACAGCTTTCCTGAAATGGACCATAGCTTTTTAGTCGATGGCATGCAGGGCCCCAATACTTTATTCGGCGGAATGATTTTGAAAAGCTGGGGCGAGCGCAAGCGCTCACAAATGCAGATTACTCCAATTTTGCAAAATCAATTGAATATGATTCCCGGCTTACAGGCTTTTGCTTTCCAGCTGCCGCCTTTACCTGGTGTGGATTTTGGATTGCCCATGCAATTTGTAGTAACCACTACCGATAGCCAACAGGCTTTATACCAGGTGATGCAAGAGTTCCAAGACAAAGCGCAGGCCAGTGGAATGTTTTTGTTTTTAAACAGTTCATTGCGTTTTGATAAGCCGCAAGTAGAGATTGCGATAGATCAAGATAAAGCGGCTGCTCTTGGCATTTCTATGTCTGAAATTTCCACTGCGTTAAGCACCATGCTGGGCGGAAATTTGGTTAACTACTTTAGCCAGGGAGGTTATAGCTATCAGGTGATTCCACAAGTTCCTGATGACTGGAGGCGCAACGTTCAGCAATTGGAAAATATCAATGTTGAAACGGCTAGCGGATCAACGGTGCCCTTATCAACCGTAGTCAGCTTTAGCGATGCTACCGAACCTTCATCTTTATATCAATTCCAACAGTTAAACGCAGCGACTTTAGAGGGGATGTTAAAGCCTGGCATTACCTTGGGGCAAGGCTTAGCTTATCTGCAAACTTTGGCCAAACAAACCTTGCCGCAGAGTATGTCTTTTGATTATTCAGGCCAGTCCCGCCAGTATATTCAAGAAGGCAATGTCCTGATGTATGCATTCTTGTTGGCAATTGTGATTATTTTTCTGGTGCTGTCCGCGCAGTTTGAAAGTTTCCGTGATCCTTTAATTGTGTTAGTGACCGTTCCTATGTCTATTTGCGGCGCTTTAATTCCTTTGTTCCTTGGGGTGGCGACCATTAACATTTACACTGAAATTGGTCTGATTGCGCTAATTGGATTAATTAGTAAACATGGGATTTTGATGGTGGAGTTTGCCAATCGTTTGCAGGAAGAGCAAGGGCTGTCTATTCGTGAAGCGATTGAACAGGCGGCTGCTATCAGGCTTCGCCCTATTTTGATGACCACTTTCTGTATGGTATTTGGCATATTACCGTTACTGCTGGCAAGAGGAGCAGGAGCTGTCAGCCGTTTTGATGTCGGACTGGTAATTATTACCGGGATGGTAATTGGTACCTGCTTTACCTTATTTGTCGTACCCACTATCTATACCTATATTGCCGAAAATAGGCTTGAGGCTTTGCGCCGCAAGGCCGAAAAACAGGTTATGCCAGAAGGCGATGAATAAATTAGGGTATTCCCAGTTAGGATCTGGTTCAACTTGCGCGTAAGAAGAACCCGCTGCTGTGATTCGATAGGCTCAACATCAACGGTTAGTTTGTTCCGTTGCTGCTGAACTTATCGAAGGCTTCTTAAGCATTCGGCCCTAGCATGTCTTCAGGTTTTACCCATAGTTCAAATTGCTCTGCAGTCAACAGCCCCAATTCAATCGCTGCTTCTTTTAGAGTTTTATGGTTTTTATGAGCATGTTTTGCGATTTTTGCTGCATTGTCATAGCCAATATGAGGATTTAGAGCGGTCACTAACATCAAGGTGTTGTTTTCGTAATACTTCAAACGCTCAACATTGGCTTGGATACCATGGGCGCAATGTTCTTCAAACATTAAACAGGTATCAGATAACAATCTTACGCTTTGGATAAAGTTGTAAATCATCAAGGGCTTAAATACATTGAGTTCAAAATTGCCCATCGAGCCGCCAAAGTTAATTGCTACATCATTGCCCATCACTTGAGAGCAGACCATGGTCATAGCCTCAGATTGGGTGGGATTGACCTTGCCTGGCATAATAGAAGAACCGGGTTCATTTTCAGGAATGGAGATTTCTCCCAGGCCACAGCGTGGGCCTGAAGCCATCCAGCGAACATCATTGGCAATTTTCATCAAAGAGCAGGCCAAAGTTTTTAAAGCGCCATGAGCGAATACCAAGCCGTCGTGACAAGCTAAAGCTTCAAACTTATTGGGAGCACTGACAAAAGGCAGGCCAGTTAGGTCCGCAATTTTTCTAGCGCCTTTTACTGCAAATTCTGGGTGAGTATTAAGGCCTGTTCCCACTGCAGTTCCCCCAAGTGCTAGCTCGTATAAGCCCGGTAAGACCAAATGGAGTCTTTGTAAATCATTATCAAGTTGTTGCACATAGCCTGAAAACTCTTGGCCTAAGGTAATCGGGGTAGCATCCATTAAATGAGTTCGACCCGATTTAATTAAATGAGCAAACTCTTTGGATTTTGCCAATAAGGTATCGCGAAGTTTGCTGACAGCTGGCAGCAGTCTTTGATTAATATCAATGGCGGCAGCAATGTTCATGGCAGTTGGATAGGTGTCATTTGAACTTTGTGACTTGTTGACGTCATCGTTGGGGTGAACGGGCTTTTTGCTGCCTACCATTCCGCCTGCTATCTCAATAGCTCGATTAGAAACCACTTCATTTACATTCATATTAGACTGAGTACCTGAGCCGGTTTGCCAAACAGATAAAGGAAAATGCTCATCCAGTTTGCCTGCCAATATTTCATCGCAAACCTTAGCGATTAGGTCGCATTTTTCTTTTGCTAAAAGCCCAAGCTCACAGTTAGCTAGAGCGGCTGCTTTTTTTAAATAAGCAAAAGCCTTAATGACCTCTTTTGGCATTTTTTCACTGCCGATAGCAAAGTGAATTAAAGAGCGAGCGGTTTGCGCGCCGTAATATTTATCAGAAGGGACCTGGATTTCACCCATGCTGTCGGTTTCAGTGCGAAAATGGCTCATATAGACTTTCCTTAAATGAAGAAGTTTAGGCCGCTTATGATAACTCGATGAGACTTTTCTGAAAAGCCTAGTCTAAAAAAGGAAGCAATAATATCTGTTCCTTAGCTTAAAAATAAGTAGGAACTAGGGATTAAAACGCTTATGTAGACTAAAGAGAGGAGCCCGCCTACTATTAAAAAGTGCCTGGTCTGAAAGCCGCCGGAACCACAAACAATAGTACTGACTTGATGGGTTGGAATCAGAAAGGCATTAGAAGTGCCAAGCGCCACCACAATGGCGAATAATCTTGGATCAGCTCCCACGCCGACTGCCAGGTGCATGGCTATTGGCACCAACACCACAGTGGCCCCGATATTGGACATTAACAGGCTAAATAAGGCTGCAAGTGCCGCTAAACAAGCCAATATAACCCAAGAGGGAAAGTTCTGAAGAATAACTAACAACTGTTCAGCAATCCAACTTGCTGTTCCAGTGCTTTGCATGGCAAGACCAAAAGGGATTAAACCTGCCATCATAAATACCGTTTTCCAGCTGACTATCCTGTAGGTTTCATCAGGAGAAATAACGCCTAATTAAACTTAAAGTGAGCCAAATTAAAGCTTGATAGCGCTTTTCAGGTTTAATGTCGATATTAGGGTAATCGGTGGTAATAATTGCGAATTCATGGCGCTTATCCAGCCTGGACAATGCATCCCAAGCACTAAACAGGCCCAAGGTATCTCCAGCGCTCACCTTAAGTTCTCTTAGCTCATCTCCTTGGTAAATTTGACCGTTGCGATAGATAGACAGAAGTTGGACCTGATAGTTACGGCGCATATGGATATCTCGCAGGTTCTTGCCGATCAGTTCGGAACCCGGTGGAATGACCACCTCGCTAAATCCTGAGCGAGTAGGGTTTAATATATCAGAAAACACTTTTAATTTAGGGGCGATCACCAGGCCTGACTCCTCACAGAAGCTGGAGATGTCTTGCAAAAATCCCACTACTGCAATATGTCGGCGTTCGCTGAACTCTGTGCTTCTTAAAGGCGGCATAAGAATTTCTCTACCGTTTGAAATGGCCAATACCGCAATTTTCTTGCCATTTAATAAACTTTCAAGCTGGCTTAACTTCATTTTTCTTATGGGGTTTTCTGGAGGAATCGTCAGTTCAAAAAACTGGCCACCGAATCCATAGGTCCTTCTAAAATGAGAAACATCAGCGCCAACAGTCAATTTATCTTTGGAAATATTAGGCACCAGCCATTTGCCAAAAAAATGAAAAAACAAAAGGGTTGCAGTCAGTAAACACAGCCCGACCGGCAATACCGTGAACATTTTAATGGGTTCAATATCCATGCGGTTGCTAAGAGCATTT
>JARDZR010000097.1 GCA_029240715.1 Gammaproteobacteria bacterium | reverse complement strand
CTACAAATTGCCCCTTTTTTAACAAGGATGATATTACGTGAGCAAGCCTGGTGAAAAGGTTTACAGGAAACTTGTGTTTAAAACTGACCCGAAAGTCTGTCTGAGAATACCAGAAGAGGTGCATCAAGATCTAATCACCTCGGCCAGTTCAAATGCTAGGAGCAAAAGTGAAGAGATTATCGCAAGGCTGATTGTTAGCTTGCAGTACAACGAAGAGTTTATGGCTAGGGATCGGTTGATGAGGTTGATCTTTAGCAAAAAGCTTGCCTATCAAGGCAAGCGAGATAAAAAGTTATAAAGCAATGTGTACATGTAACCCTTTAGAACAAGAGGTGAACAGGATGAAAGTACAGCTTACAACATTAAATCTCTATGCAAATGGCTTAGCACAAATGCTACCCATACTAGTGGATGCCTACAGCAAAGCTAAGATCCATCAGTTGCTGGAAGATGAATTAAATGCAGTGCAAGAAAAAGCCTTGCTAACTTTACCGGATGATTTAAAAAGCGTGATCCAGATAGTAAGAGGCCAGGCTGATAAATTGTTAAATTACTCTACAAAATAATAAGAAAAAAGGAATTTGCCATGAATTTTAAGAAATTTTTGGTTGTAACCTTGCTGTTTGGTTTAGTGAGAATTTGCCATGCAGCTCCCACTTCCTTTATTCAAAACCAAACCTTTCAGCTGCCTCAATCTCAAAACAGCTCGGTAAGCATTTACCCGTGCTTAGCCTATCCATGCCATATGATAACGCATGATAATGCAAACTGCGAAACACAGGCTTTGCAAGAAGGGGTTAGTTTGCAGGTAATGTTTTAGCAACGTCAATCTAATTGTGGGCTGGAAACTAGCTTTTGCTTGGAATGTGTTGATATAAATAATAATCACTAATATCCTGTAGTTTTTAAAATTAATTTAAGGAAAGACTATGAAATTATGGGAAGCTGCCAGTGTGGGTGATCTTGAGGCAATAAGACAGTTGCTTGAAGATGGTGCCAACATAGACGAAAAGGGTAGCGATGGCTTAACTGCATTGATGCACGCTGCAGCTAATGGCCATGAAGCAGCGGTCGTATTGTTGCTTGCTGAAGGCGCCAATGTTAATGAAAAAAATAATCGCGGTGATACGGCATTAATCTTGGCTTCAAAAAATGGCCATGAGCCCGCAGTACGAGCTTTACTTGCTGCAGGCGCCAACCCTAATGAAAAAAACAATCGCAATGAAACCCCTTTGCTTTGGGCTGTAAAAGAAGAGCATAAGGCAGTAATAAAAGACCTGGTTGCTGCAGGGGTGAATACTGAAGAAAAGGATAATCACGGCAAAACTATATTGATGTTCGCTGCAGCGAACAGATACACGATAGCCGCGGGGGCTTTGTTAGAAGCAGGGGCAAAAGCTGATGAAAAAGATAACAATGGCCAAACGGCATTGATTTTGGCTTCTGTCGAGGGACATATACCGGTGGTAGTAGCCTTGATGGCTAAAGGTGCTCATGTTAATGAAAAAAATAACCATGGCGAAACACCTCTGATCTGTGCAGCAAAAAATGGTCATAAAGAGCTGGCAGAGGTCTTGCTGGCTTCAAATGCCTTAACTGATGAAAAGAATAACAGGGGTGAGACCGCTTTAATATGTGCAGCAAAAAATGGTTATATCAATGCAACCAGAGTCTTGCTTAAAGCACGCGCTAAGGCTAATGAAAAAGATAATAATGGCAAGACTGCATTGATCTATGCAGCAAAAAATGGGCATAAAGAGGTAGTAAAAGCCATATTATCTGCTGGTGCTAATGTTGATGAAAAAGATAATTCTGGTGCTACTGCGCTGATGTATGCAGCAGCAAACGGTCATAAGGAAATCGTAGAACTGTTGCTGGCAAACGGTGCCAATGTTAATGAAAAAGCCAACAGGGGAGCTTCTGCATTAATGGCTGCAGCCAGAATGGGTCAATTAGAGATTATAAAAGTTTTACTAGAAGCCGGTGCTAATGTTAATGAATATAACCATATCGGTGAGACTTCGGTGATATGGGCTGCAGCTCATGCTCCTCAGGGCCAAAAATACCCTATAATTAAAGCCTTGCTTGCTAAAGGTGCTAAACTTCATGAAAAAGATGCCTCTGATAATTCAGCCTTTGAAATTATTAAGCAATCGAATCATTTTTCGCCAGAAGAAAAAGCGGAATTGCTTAGTGAACAAGCCCGAGCAAAACGGGGAGCATTATTAATGCTTAGAGCTACTGCCAGAGGGTGGCGAGAAGCACAAGCAGAGGATTCTTCAGAGCTGGGGCAGTAAAGAAGAAGCAGAGCCAAAATTAAAGCTGCCAATGATTTATTGCAATGGCTTGTTATATCTATAAATTGATATGAAGAATAAGTAACTCAAATAGTTTTGCCGCCTTGGTTTACTTAGATGGGCAAGGTTTCGTTACTGTTCCAGCCCATGTCCTGCAAGCAGTTAAGGATTTTAAACCAGGTAAAAATGAACGGCGTTATTTTAAAATCACTACCCATAAGCCTAAGCCTTTTCTCTACATCTTTCAGATATTTTGGTCACAACATGTGCGCAGTTCTTCATCCAACAACATCCTGATTTTATTGCTAACTTTGCCGCAATTTTTAAAAGACTATTGGCGGTTCAAGCACTGGCATCAAGTATTGTTTGGGTGGGTGAGTTGACGCCGGGCTATGTAAAACATAGTCTCGCTGCGCCATTTTTCTTTACTGCTAAGCGGCGGCGTCAATCGAATTGTGGGCTGGAATCATTGATAGGATTATATTTTAAGAACTCTAATTTTGGAGATACCCCGAAATGTACCCCCTCAAACAGCACATTGTTATTTAAATAGGCATTAAAAAGGGTCTAATTATACCAGAGATGAAAATTGCTAGGTGTTTTATGCTCACCAAGTATTCCAATAGTTATCGTATAGTAAACAACATGCACAATTAAACAAACTATCGTATAAACTCGATCTCATGCAAGAGCATCAATGGCTAAAATTCAAAATATCTAATAAGTGCTTAATTACTTGTCTATATTGAATTTTTACATCATCGATCTCATCTTTTTCACAAGTTTTCACAAGATCATGCGCACTGAGATTTCCTATGTCTTTACATTTATTTAAGCTTTTAAAAACGCCTTTAGATAAATTGATGTCCGGTTCATTAACAACTTGACCAATAATCTTGTCTAATTCGATATAATGTCCGTCAGTGTTTTTAATTTTTCCATCAATTTTTTTTTCTTTATATGAATGGATAAGCAATATTTCTAACAATCTGCGCATCATTACAGCCGCCGCATCATACGCAGCAGCCTCATACGCCCAGTTTGCTTGATCTGCAATCTTTTTTATATATTCTCTTCTTAGACCCCTGTAATATTCTAAAGGAATAAGCTCGCCAACACATTCATCTATTTTATCCTTGGCCCCTATACTAGGGAATTTGGCTTTTAAATGATCTAATGTGGCGCCATGAAGTCTATATTTATCAGGCGTAGAGCCTCTAATGAAGCTCTTCGATTTCCTTAAATTTGTTAACAGTCGAGATAGATTAGGTGATTTACCAACTTCAATAAACCACCTTTTTAAGTCCTCACGTGTAAACTCAGCAATTCCCTTAGTCTGGTTATAAAAAGCTAACATTTTTGCTTGCTCTAGCTCATTCAATGTATGTAAAGCGACAGCTTTATTAAACTTTTCTAGGCTCACTACTTAATCCTTTTTTGCTTAAATTTTGTAGCAAGACCTCGCCTTTATAAACAATCTTAATATCCTGCATATCTGCTGCATCAAGATAGCCATATTTGCTCTTGGAGGTGTCTGCAACACTCTGATAGAGACTGCCAGGAGGAGCAACTCCGGTATTCATATAGCAAGTAAAAATGGCATCTAAATTGACCTTTTGGTCAGGATGTTCTGTAGTAAGATATTTGGTAAAGACAACATTCCTATCCAAATTGCTGCTTGGTTTGTATTTTTCAAGGTAGTCTTGAACAGAATTGCCTGAACCAGGGATGCCTGTATTAAGCGTCTTGATAAGGTGATAACTTGGTTTTTTCAACACCTTACCTGTATTCGCTTTTTTGCTCGATTTAGCACTTCTTTCCAACAGAGGTTGTTCTTGGCCTGCACTCTCTAATAGCTTCGACTTGTCAGGGGTTTCCTCTATTATCTGAACGATATTCGGAGCGCCTTTATGCGCCTTCAAATCAACTTTAAAGCTCTGAAAAATTTCACGGACAAGGTCATCACTGCCCTCGACTTCAAGCACACCCTTTGACATATCAATATGAAGCTTAGCGTTCATTTACTTCCCTCCTCCCAGCGTAATCTCTCCTTTAAACATCGCCTCTACCCTCTGTATGCCGAGTCGAGTCAACTTATATTTTTTACGTGCCTGCTGGCTCTTGCCTGCTTTGGTAATTTGCAAAACTTGTTTCTGTTTTATCAGCTCGCTTAAAGCTGAAGTTATATTGGAAATGCCATGCCCAAGATTTTTAAGTTCTTTATTAACGCTTTGGGAGCCGAAATCTACGTTACCCATTACCACTTGTAGCCAATAGCCAACAACAAGTGATTTCTCAGCTGAAGTAGTAGGATGGGCTGTATCAAATAGGTCAGCAATAGCCTCAAAGCTTTCGGATGATCCTGGAGTTTTGTTTATATTTTGATCTACAAGATGCGGCGACTTGTTGAGGCCAAATTTACCTAACGCCCAATTAAGTGCTCGCAATTTGGCATCTTCACTGCCTAATCTTGAAAGAGCTATACTGATTTCAGACATCGCTTGCAGCTCTGGGTCGACTATCACTTCTACGTCTTGCATCATTATGGTACTATCCTTATCATCACTGAGTTGCCCTCTAAAAGTTTACAATATAGCAGAAAAGGTTTACAATCAAGCGATATGAGAGAAAAAACTAAAATCATTAGAAATGCTATATTAGAAGCGGTAGATCACCACCCAAAAGGTCTAACTTCTTTTATTGCGAACAAATTCAAAATTTCTAGAGTAGCAGTCAATCGTCACGTTAAGCAATTAGAAGCTTCAGGGCTGTTAACAAGAACCTCTTCTACTCACCCAACCTTTAGCTATGGAAAAGATAATGAAAAGTATTCCTGGTTTTCATTTTCATTACCAAATGTAAATAAATTCCCTGATTATATCCCAATAAATATAAGAGAAATTTACGAAGAAGCTTGTGCAGCCTTGGAATTAAGTCCAAGAGTCTCTGCTACATTAGCTAGGATGTGCTTGCAATATGTCATTTGGGATTTTTTTAAAGTACGTAAAAATAACTTATACGAAGAAATTAATGCTATAAAAGATAAAATTGATCCTGAATTATGGTTAATTATTGATAAAATACGCTCTATCGGAAACATTGCAGTTCATTTACATAAGAATGTGAGTTTCATAATAAATGATATTGATCCGAGAGAAGCCAAGAAACTAGTTCTTTTTATGCATATTCTTGTAGTAGAAACATATATTGCTCATTATTCTCAAACAAAAAAACGTAAAGTTAACAGCAAGTCCAAAAAAGATATTTGTTTGGAAAGTTAACTATTCATAAATCACTTTATTTGAAATCAACATGTAACCCTCTTTTCCTTATCAGAAAAAGTTATGTTGAAACTTTAACTAACCGATGCTTAGTTAGCAAAGTGATAACCGTCAACGCTCTCTTTGATGGAAATGATAATCAGCTCTAGAAAAAAGCCATGCTGCTGTTGCGTTGCCAGCATGGCATCAGTTTAATGCCTTACAGCTTTTCTATAATCCTGCCATTGGGTAATCTCAAGCCCTGACCATGCTACGCTACGCCTACCGATTAGAATAGGCTTAGGAAATGTGCCTTGCCTGATCATTTCGTAAAGCGTAGTACGAGATAAGCCAGTGAGTTTAAGAACAGATGGTAAACGATAGTATACATCTGGCATAGTAGCCTCCTTGCTTGGTAGTTAACGGGAAGTGCGAAATGTTCCATTTCCACACTAGTCTATTTTACCATGTCTGATCAAAAAATATACTATCGTCATTTGACGTTCACCTCTAGCACTTGGAATAACTGTCGGTATAATAGACTGACTGAAGCGTTTTAAAGCCTGGCTAATTCTTCTCTGACTTCCATGGTACTAATAATTCTTTCGCTTGCTCGTAGTCAGTTTGTGTAATCTCTTGCCTTATCATAGGCCATTCACTTTCCCAAACTTGTAATTCGTACCCATATGCTTTGAATAACTCAAGCATTGCAGTAAATGTCCTAAATTGCCTATACTCGAGGCCAATCCATATTCTAGGCCGGCCAATTTCATCTTCTTCTCCAGAATGAAAAAAGAAAGTCTCTGCTGGGTCGTCATAACCAAATATACAATTATCATCAATCATCTTTCCATCCTTGAAAAGATGGCAGGCATATCGGCTCATAGTTCGTCCTTATTAATTACCCGTCTGTTTATATTCTGTCCAATAATAAACAAAATTAAAACCTCAGCATTCATTCGATTTTAGGCTCGACCTAAAATCGCCAAACTCCCGTAGATTGAGCAAAGTGAAATCTCTAAGGGCGCAACATACATTGCGTTGCCCGCAACGTGTTTTTGATTATATAATAAACAATGAGATTTTGTTTTTACAAGGAGGTAAAACCATGTGGCAGGGAGCTAAAAGCAGTACCGAAAGAAGTCGAGATTTAAGAGCTAGAAGACGTGAAATGGGCTTAAAGGAACTTCGGGTTTGGGTCACCAAGGAAGATGAGCCTCTTGCTAAAAAAATCATGAAAACTTTTGAGCAAGTGGCTTTGGT
>JARDZR010000096.1 GCA_029240715.1 Gammaproteobacteria bacterium | reverse complement strand
ACAGCTTCCAAGTCTTTCAGAGCGGACTCGATATTAGCACGATCTTCACCGGGAACCTTATCACCTAATTCTTCCAAAGATTTTTTAGTAGCATGAATTAAGTTGTCAGCTTGGTTTCTGGCGTTAACAAGTTCATGGAATTTTTTATCTTCTTCAGCATTGGCTTCAGCGTCTTTTACCATTTTTTCAATTTCATCTTCAGACAGACCGCTGGAAGCGCGAATGACGATAGATTGCTGTTTGCCGGAAGCTTTATCTTTAGCCGATACGTTCAAAATCCCGTTAGCATCAATATCAAAGGTCACTTCAATTTGAGGCATCCCACGTGGAGCAGGGGGAATGCCGGTTAAATCAAATCTTCCCAATGATTTATTAGCACTTGCCATCTCACGCTCACCTTGCAGTACGTGAATGGTTACAGCCGATTGGTTATCATCAGCAGTTGAGAAAACCTGAGATTTTTTGGTGGGAATGGTGGTGTTGCGTTCAATGAGCTTGGTCATCACGCTGCCCATGGTTTCAATTCCTAAGGATAACGGGGTGACATCTAATAAGAGAATATCTTTAACTTCACCTGCTAAAACGCCACCTTGAATAGCTGCACCAATTGCCACGGCTTCATCTGGGTTTACATCACGGCGAGGTTCTTTGCCAAAAAAGTCTTTTACAGCTTCTTGTACTTTAGGCATACGAGTTTGCCCACCGACCAAAATCACCTCATCAATTTGAGATACGCTTAAATTAGCGTCTTTTAAAGCCTTACGGCAAGGTTCAATCGAGTTTTTGATTAAGTCTTCTACCAATGACTCGAATTTGGCCCGGGTGATTTTAATGTTTAAGTGTTTTGGGCCAGAAGCATCTGCTGTAATATAGGGCAAATTAATATCGGTCTGCTGGCCGGATGAAAGCTCAATTTTCGCCTTTTCAGCCGCTTCTTTTAAGCGTTGCAAAGCTAAAGGATCTTTGCGTAAATCTACGCCTTGGTCTTTCTTGAACTCTTCGATGAGGTAGTCTGTTAGACGGCGGTCAAAGTCTTCGCCTCCTAAAAAGGTATCTCCGTTAGTAGCCAATACTTCAATTTGACTGTCGCCTTCAACTTTGGCGATTTCAATAATAGAGATATCAAAAGTACCGCCCCCTAAGTCATAGACAGCGATAATAGAGTCTTTTTTAGCGCTTTTATCTAAACCATAAGCTAAAGCTGCGGCTGTAGGCTCGTTGATAATTCTTTTTACTTCGAGTCCGGCAATTTTGCCGGCATCTTTGGTGGCCTGACGTTGGGCATCATTGAAGTAAGCAGGAACAGTAATCACTGCTTCTGTGACGGGCTCGCCCAAATAGTCTTCAGCGGTTTTTTTCATTTTGCGCAGAACTTCAGCGGAAACTTGAGGAGGAGCTAAGCGCTTACCTTCGGAAGTTTGTACCCAGGCATCGCCGTTATCCGCTTTAACCACTTTGTAAGGAACATGGCTGAGTACGTGTTTTTGAATTTCAGAATCATCAAATTTTCGGCCGATCAAACGCTTTACTGCAGCAAAGGTGTTTAAAGGATTGGTGACAGCTTGGCGTTTAGCAGGTTGACCAACTAAGATTTCACCATCTTTAGTATAAGCCACAATAGAAGGGGTAGTGCGATCGCCCTCTGAGTTCTCAATAACTCGGGGCTTTCCACTTTCCATAATCGCCACACAGGAGTTAGTTGTTCCTAAATCGATACCGATAATTTTTGCCATATTGTTCTCCAATTAATCAAATTTTTTTAAATTTTCCCATTCTTAAATGGGGTTAACTTCAAAATTTTCAAGCTGTTCACAAAATTATTTACTGACGACTACTCTGGCGGGCCGAATCAATCTTCCGTTCAAAAGATAGCCTTTTTGGAATACCACTAAAACCTTATTGGGTTCTGTGCCTGGACTGTCTTGCATGGTCATTGCTTCATGCTGGCTTGGATCAAAGTTCTGGCCTAATGGATTGATTTGCTCAATGCCATTTTTTTGTAAGGTGTCCAGCAGCATTTTCATGGTTAGTTCAATGCCTTGATGCATGCTTTGAACAGCTTCATTATCATAGGCTTTGACTTCCAGGGCTTTTTCCAAGCTGTCTAAAACAGGCAGTAAAGATTCGGCAAATCGATCAATCGCATATTTGTGAGCATTACTAATGTCTTTCTCAGCGCGACGTTTGGTGTTTTCAAGTTCGGCCACTGCGCGTAGAGCTTTGTCCCAATTTTCATCAGCTTTGGCTTTGGCAGCGTCTAGTTCTTCTTTTAATTTCTCAACTTGCTCAGCAAATAATAATGGCTCAGCTTGTTTGTTGTCTTGATTTTCGCTCATGTTATTTCCTTAAAATAAATGTTCCACATAAACATGGGGGAGAATTTTTATTTTTCAAGAGATGATTTGATAATCAGAAAAACAGCTATGAAAACCGTTCACTTAATAGACGCTTGATAATGGGCTTATTTGCTTCAGGAAACTCATAGTTTTGCAGCTGTTCTAAACTGACCCATTTTACGGGTTGGCCTTCTTTGCCTTTAGCTTCGCCTTTGAATTTTTTGATTAACCAAAAGTCTAAAAGAACCTTGCGGTCTTCGTAGTCAAAAGGCAGCTGCATAAAAGCCTCGGCTTGTTCAACGATAATCCCAAGCTCTTCAAAAAGCTCGCGTTTTAAAGCCAATTCTGCCGCTTCGTTTAGCTCTACTTTTCCGCCAGGGAATTCCCAAAGCCCGCCTAAATGCACATGTTTTGCCCTTTTTGCAATGCAGCATTCCTGATTAGCATTGATAATGATGCCGATTACTACGTGTAAACGTGCCAATTGTGTTAACCCTCTTGCTCTTAGTACATCACCTAGTTACTATAGATTTATGAACCTGACGAATCAATTCCTTATTGCGACTTCTAATCTAGATAATACGCCATTTGAGCGGGCGGTAGTTTATTTGTGCCAGCATAATGCCGAAGGAGCAATGGGCTTAGTTATCAATCGCAGTGTAGATTTGAAGCTGGGTGAAGTTTTTCGCCAGATGGAAATCACGGTTAATTCTAACAGTTTAAATGAAAAAATTGTACTGGCGGGCGGGCCTGTTCAGCCACAATCAGGCTTTGTTCTTCATCTCCCGCTTGGGGAATGGAAAAGTTCGCTGTTAATTAACGATCGATTTGCCGTGACTACCTCAAAAGATATTCTTATGGCCATTGCCTCAGGCGAGTTTTCAAAACAGGCTATTTTAGCTTTAGGCTATGCTGGATGGGGTGACGGACAACTGGAATCTGAAATTATAAGAAATGACTGGTTGATTGCGCCTGTCTCAGAAAATATTATATTTGAAACACCGCTTAAGAAACGTTGGGAGCAAGCTGTTCAGTCGTTGGGTATTGAAAATATTTCGCAATTAAGTTCATGGGCTGGTCATGCCTAAAATTAATACTGTGCTTGGTTTTGATTTTGGCTTGCGCCGAATGGGCGTAGCAGCAGGGCAAGCTATTACCAAAACGGCTACCCCATTGCCGTCTTTATCGGCAAAACAAGGTGTTCCAAATTGGCAGGAAATTGCTAAGTTAATTAAGGAATGGCAGCCTCAGGCTTTGCTGGTGGGTATTCCTTTGTTAATGGACGGCAATGAACAGCCTATTACTAAAAATGCCCGGGACTTTGCAGAAGCCCTTAAGCAATTTGATTTAGCAGTATTTGAAGTGGATGAGAGACTGTCTACCAGAGAAGCGCGGTCTCGTTTAAGCGAAATCAATGAGTTTAAAAATATGAATCATCAAAAAGTAGATAGTATGGCAGCCTGCATCATTGTGGAAACATTTCTTAATCAACAGCATTAAATTTGCGGGTACATCCCATAGCGTTGCAACTTCTTACGAAGCATATTACGGCTTAATCCCAGAATGCTGGAAGCTTGGCTTAAATTGCCATTGGTATACACCAAAGTGGCTTCCAATAAAGGCTGCTCAACTTCAGTCATCACCAAATCATACATGCCTTCAATTTTCATATGGCTATCGGTAGTTTGATAGTAAATATGCATCATTCGACCGATATGATCACGCAAGGTAAGTGAGTGAGATGAATCTAAGTTAACCCTTGGACCATATTTTGCCATTAGCTTACTCCATTGCCGTGTTTATTGGAGTATAGGATAAAAATTAAAGCTTAGTGAAAAATAAT
>JARDZR010000095.1 GCA_029240715.1 Gammaproteobacteria bacterium | reverse complement strand
GTTTTGGATGCTAAATTAACGCAGCTTGAGCGTAAAAGAATTCTCAATAAAATAAGACTTCGGGCAAAAAAGCGTCTGCCATTGCCTTATATTACCCATGAAATCTGGTTTGCCGGCTTGAAAATGTATGTGGATGAAAGGGTTTTGGTGCCAAGATCTCCCATTGCTGAGTTGATTCAGCAGCAGTTTAGCCCCTGGGTAGAGCCTGAAAGCATTCATAATATATTAGATTTATGCACGGGAAGCGGCTGTATTGCCATAGCTTGTGCTTTAGCTTTTCCAGAAGCTATAGTTGATGCGGTCGATATTTCAAAAGACGCTTTGCAGGTTTCCAAAATCAACGTTGAGCACTATGAATTAACAAAGCGTGTGAATTTAATTGAATCAGATTTATTCCAAAGCTTAAAGGGCAAAAAGTACGACATTATTGTCAGTAATCCTCCCTACGTGGACCAATCCGAAATCAAGGCAATGCCGGATGAATTTAAGTCTGAACCTATGTTAGGGCTGGCTTCAGGTAAAGATGGCCTAGACGCGACTAAAGAAATTTTAAAGCAGGCTGCTCAGCACTTAAACCCCAATGGCATTTTAATTGTCGAAGTCGGCGCAAGCCAAGAGGCTTTAATCGCGCAGTTCCCCGAACTCCCTTTCACTTGGTTGGATTTTGAAAAGGGCGGAGAAGGCGTGTTTTTATTGCCAGCGTCTGCCTTACAAGCCTAGAATAAATATGCTGCCGTGAGCATAAAAAAGCCATATACTGTAATAAATTAAAATGGAATAAAGCTTATGTCCGGCAACAGTTTCGGTAAAAACTTTATTGTCAGCACTTTTGGTGAAAGTCATGGTGTGGCTTTAGGCTGCATTATAGATGGCTGTCCGCCAGGATTAGCCTTATGCGAGGCTGATATTCAAGTCGATTTGGATAGAAGAAAGCCTGGGCAATCTCAATTTGTTAGCCAAAGAAGAGAGCCAGATCGGGTCAAAATTCTATCAGGGCTGTTTGAAGGCAAAACAACAGGCACGCCTATTGCCTTAATGATTGATAACGAAGACCAAAAGCCCCAAGATTACGAAGCAATTAAAGACAAGTTTCGGCCTGGCCACGCTGATTTCACCTATTTTCATAAGTACGGTATAAGGGATTATCGAGGAGGAGGCAGGTCGTCGGCAAGAGAAACGGCTATGCGTGTTGCAGCTGGGGCGGTTGCTAAAAAGTATTTAAACGAACAATACGGCATAACAATTCGAGGCTATGTTTCACAAATAGGTGATATAAAGCTTGGATTTCATGGTTTTGAGTCTATTGAGCATAACGAATTTTTTTGCGCCGATCCGGCCAAAGTCCCTGAACTTGAAGCATTTATTCAGCAAATCCGAAAACAAGGTGATTCAGTGGGCGCTAAAGTGAGCGTGATCGCACAAGGAATGCCCATTGGCCTTGGAGAGCCGGTTTTTGATAAGTTAGATGCAGAGCTTGCCTATGCCTTAATGGGAATTAATGCAGTCAAAGCAGTTGAAATTGGTGATGGCTTTGCAGTGGTGTCACAAAGAGGCAGTGAACATCGCGATGAAATGGATAAAACAGGCTTTTTATCAAACCATGCTGGCGGCATATTGGGCGGAATTTCAACGGGGCAGGAATTAATAGTAAGCCTTGCTCTGAAGCCAACTTCCAGTATAATCAAGCCAGCCCGTAGCATGAATATTTACGGTGAGGAATGCGAATTCATAACTAAAGGCCGGCATGACCCCTGTGTTGGAATTCGAGCGGTTCCTATAGCCGAGGCAATGGTGGCATTGGTGTTAATGGACCATGTACTTAGAAACCGTGCCCAAAATGGAAGAAACAAATGATAATATTTCAATTTTTAGCTGACTCCGCGTTGTTTCTCAGCCGAGTTTTCTCATTACGGGTCTATGCTCCAACGCCAAAAACCTGGGCTCAGCTAAAAAATCTAAGCATGATACGCCAAGCTAACTGGGTGAAACGATGAGTCCAGACTTACAGCACTTATTATCGGTATATGGGTATTGGTTGATGGCCTTCGGCGCTTTAATAGAAGGCGAGACATTTCTCATTGCCGGCGGTATTGCCGCTCAAAAAGGCATTTTTCATTTATGGGGGCTTATCGCGCTAGCTGTGGTGGGGAGCACGATTCACGACTGTTTTTTCTTTTTATTAGGCAGATATGCCGGAACGGGTTTGTTTAAAAGAAAACCTATTTTATATGAGCGCTCTAAAGCAATTTTAGATTTATTCGATCGCTATGGGGTGGGCCTTGTTATTGCTTTACGTTTTATTTATGGTTTAAGGACCGTGATCCCTACTGTATTGGGGGTGACTCATATCAGTTTCAAAAAATTCTTCCTGTTTGATTTGATTGGCGGCCTGCTTTGGTCAGTTACCTTTATTGTAGGCGGGTATTTATTCGGAGTTACCCTTGAGGCCTTAATCGGCGATTTCTCCGAATATGGCTATTTATTGGGGATTTTGCTGGTGGCTGGCTTTGCTACCACTGTTTTGGGCTTTTTAAGCGCCTGGCTTTATCGTCGTTTTATTCGCAAAAGGGAAAGAAAGAATTAATCAAAGCATACTGAATTGATGCTTATTTAGTTTATAATTATTGCATAAAGAAAATATAGGAATAGTCATGGCAATAGACCATAGCAACGATATTGATCCTACTGAAACCGAGGAATGGTTAGAATCTCTTGAATCGGTAGTTGAGGAAGAAGGTGCTGAGCGAGCTGCTTTTTTATTGCAAAAATTGCAAGAAAAGGCCGGCAGCCTGGGCATTGACAGTGCATACAGCCAAACTTTTAGCAGCCCTTATATGAACAGCATTTCAGTGGCGGCAGAGCCTGCTTATCCCGGCGACCTTGAAATTGAAAGGAAAATAGAAGCCTTAATGCGCTGGAACGCTGCGGTTACCGTGGCAGGCGCTAACAGCAAAGATGGGAGCTTAGGGGGGCATATTAGTTCTTATGCTTCAAGTTGTTCTTTATACGAAGTGGGCTTTAACCATTTCTGGCATGCTTATAGCAAAGAACAGCCTGGCGATTTAATTATGAGCCAGGGCCACTCTTCCCCGGGTATTTATGCCAGAGCTTATTTAGAAGGCCGTTTAACCGATCAACAATTGGCTTATTACCGGAAAGAAGTGGATGGCAAAGGGATTTCATCCTATCCTCACCCATACCTAATGCCTGACTTTTGGCAATTCCCAACAGTCTCCATGGGGCTTGGCCCTTTGATGGGTATTTATCAAGCCCGCTTTATGAAATACCTTCACTCAAGAGGTTTGACTGATACTGCTAAGCGTAAAGTTTGGGTATTCTGTGGGGACGGCGAGATGGATGAGCCTGAATCCATGGGAGCTCTGTTAAGGGCTGGACGAGAAAAACTGGATAACCTTATTTTTGTCATTAACTGCAATTTGCAGCGTTTGGATGGGCCGGTGCATGGAAATGGTAAGCTCATTCAAGAATTTGAAGGGGCTTTTAAAGGGGCCGGCTGGAACGTCATTAAGGTCATTTTTGGTTCTAATTGGGACCCCTTGTTTGCCAAAGATAAAACCGGCGCTTTATTAAAAGCTGTTTCGGAAATTTGTGATGGAGAGTTCCAAACTATGCATGCCAGAGGCGGTGCTTATATGCGCGAGCACTTGTTTGGCCGTTCCGAAGAGCTTAAGGCCTTAGTCGCTGATATGTCAGACGATGAGATTTTTGGATTAATGCGAGGAGGGCACGACCCTAAAAAGGTCTATGCTGCCTATCAAGCCGCAATTCATCATAAAGGCCAACCTAGCGTCATTTTGGCTAAAACTGTAAAAGGTTATGGCATGGGTAAAGCCGGTGAGGCGATGAATATTGCCCATAATCAAAAGAAAATGGCTGTGCATGAACTGCAAGCATATCGTGACAGATTTAAATTAGACATTCCCGACCATCGTCTACTAGAGGGCACAGGTCCAGACCGGACGATGTCAACCACAACTGCTTATGTTCAAGTACTCACCGCATTGTGCAAAGACCCTAATGTCGGAAAATTGGTTGTGCCTATCTGTCCTGATGAATCCAGAACTTTGGGAATGGAAGGCCTATTTCGGCAAATTGGGATTTATAATGCGGAAGGCCAAAAATATGAGCCTGAAGACCGTGCTCAGGTCATGTACTACAAAGAATCGGCAGACGGCCAGTTTATGCAGGAAGGCATTAACGAAGCAGGCGCATTTGGTTCTTGGCTAGCTGGGGCAACTTCTTACAGTGTGCACCATCAGCCCATGATTCCATTTTATGCTTATTATGCCATGTTCGGTTTCCAAAGAATTATGGACTTTATTTGGCTAGCTGGAGATATGCGTGCCAGGGGCTTTTTAATGGCAGCTATTTCTGGGCGTACCACCATTAACGGTGAAGGTCTGCAGCATGAAGACGGGCATAGCCATGTCATGGCCAATTTGGTGCCCAGCTGTATATCCTATGATCCAACTTATGCTTATGAGATGGCTGTGATTATTTGGCATGGCTCTAAACGCATGTATGAACAGCATCACGATGAGTTTTACTATATCAGCATGATGAATGAAAACTATCATCATCCCGCTATGCCAGAAGGTTGTGAGCAAGGCATTATTAAAGGTCTGTATTTATTAAAATCCTCTAGCAAGCCTAATACAAAATCCAAGGATAAAGCGAAACAAAAAATGCATGTGCAACTGATGGGTTCAGGCAGCATTTTGCTCGAAGTTGAAGCTGCCGCTGAAATGCTGGAAAAAGATTTTGGCATCAGTTCTGATATCTGGAGCATGACTAGCAGCAATAATTTATACCGCGATGGCATGTCTGTTAAACGCTTTAAGCTGCTTAACCCCGATCAGCCTGCGCCTAAAACCTATATAGAAGAATGCTTAGCTGATAAAGCAGGGCCTATTGTTGCAGCAACCGATTATGTCAAACTCTATACTGAACAGCTGCGTGAATTTATGCCACGCCGCTATGTAACTTTGGGCACAGATGGCTATGGCAGAAGCGATAGTAGAGAGAAGCTGCGCGAATTTTTTGAAGTGAACCGC
>JARDZR010000094.1 GCA_029240715.1 Gammaproteobacteria bacterium | reverse complement strand
AGGCGCTGCGGGTGGTTCGGCTAGAGCCTCTTCTGATGCAACTGCTTTTGCTAGAGACCAAACAAGGGCAGGTGAACCTCATTGTAACTTAATGTAATGAAATCAAATAGGCTGCGGTTGGTTGATAGGCGGGCAGTATTAAAAACCGTCGGCCTATTTATTTTGGTGTCATAACAGGAGCCGATCCTATTAACTTTGCCTTTGAACAGAGAACAGCCTGCATCAGAAAACTCAATGATTTCAAGAAATGCATAGAAAAATTTATAGAGCTACCATGCCATCAGATAGCCAGCGGGTAGTTTTACGCATTGATTATCAGTTCTGGTTTATGCGATAAATGACAACGTAACAGGTTTGGTGAGCAGGGAGGCTTGCCGTTATTTATAGCCTTCTAAATGTCATTAAAATTAATTTGAGGATAAAGAAAATGCCTACTCAAAGCATTGGTACCTTAACATGCAGCCAGCTCTTTCTTGGACTTAAAGCGGCAATAATGGATTATGTTGAAAATCACAAGACCGGCGGATGTATCCTATATTTTTCAAGGGAAGGAATCATGCGGGCAAGCCGCTTATCAGATCAGTTAGCAATTATCGCGGCTAATTATCAAGGAATGCATAATGTTGCCTATCTTAGTATGGGGCTAAGCGCGGTTTTTAATCCTGAAATGGCAGCTTTTAATAATAGTCCTTCAAGAAAGGAAATTTATAAAGAGATGGTAGATAGGGCAGCCTGCAGATTGGTTGATATATTAAGAGACTTTGACTGGGGATCCAGCAAGGTTTTAAAGGCAAAAATAATAGAGTGTATGGTTGAGCTGCATTTTAATGCGGCAGAAATTACTGCTGAGAAGAAAGCGCTTGCGCGTATTAAGGCAGAATGCCGAAGCTATACCAAGACGGAAAGAAGTGGTATTCCCCATGATCCTGACTATCATTCGGTCGTCACCTTAACAGGTGAGGAGCTAAGGGCTGCTAAGGAAAAATGTTATACCGATCTACTAGGCTCTGCAGAATTTAAACAGGACTTATACTTAAGTTTATATGCGCAGGTCCTTAAAACCTATCCAGTTGCTACTAAGTTGGAGCTTGAGCGTTTGGCTGAGGTGACAGACCTTCCCGGCTTTGAGCCAGAACTTTATTAAGGATAACAGATATGCCTATTCAAACATTAGCATCTGCAAAATTAAATTCTGAACTTGAAAAAGTCATTAACAATTATATTGAAGCGCAGTCCAGCGGAGTTTGTCTGCCATATTTTAGAAAGGCGGGGGTTGAGCGAGCGGGGCGTTTAAAGTCCAACCTTGTCATGCAGCCTTCTAGCTATCAAGGTATAGAAGATGCAATGCTGCACAATAGTGAGTCAATGAGTGACTCCGGGCAAATTATGGGCGCTTTACAGGCTTTTGATTGGGGATCAAGCAAGCTTTTAAAACAAAATGTAATCAATTGTATCGTTGAGCTGCATTTTAAATCAGCAGAAATCCAAGCAAAAAAAACTTCTCTGGCCCAGAAAAGGACTGATTCTGAAGTTTTTACTAAAACCACCTATATAGGCGATCAGTTTGGCGCGGTTGCCTATACAGAAGTTTTAGACGGAGAGGAATTAGAGCTCGCAAAAAAAGAGTATTATAATTCGATGCTTGTTTCTGAGAAGTTTAAGCAAGCCGTCTACGCTGAGCTATATGATGAAGCGATTAAAGCATATCCTGTTATGTCTAGCTTGCGGGTGGTTCAATCTTCTATCGCTCCCGGGCTGTGTTTTTAAACATAGTACAGTTCGATACAGCTTTTTTTTAAATCTAACTTGTTGGGTATGAGGCTGGCTGCTTTTAATTGTTTGGCTAGCTCAGCAGAATAAGCCTGTGCTCTAAAAGATAAATATGCATTGACCATACCATGGTAAACTCGCAAATCAATAACGGGCCTGCGTTTATAAAGATCGGATTTGAGTATTTCAATCGGAGATATGCCAATAGCATGTTCAGTTGTATATTTACAGCAATCAAGATGCACAAATATATTGCCATCAGTTTGATCTAGCTCTGAAAAACTTAGATCGGCTTCAAGTCCTAGGTTGATAATGATATTGCCAAGAAACCAACGGTAATTGCTAAAGCTTGGGTCCTGCGTCCCTTGGTAGCGATCATTCCAATCACAAATCGGTTTCATTAGATAGGCTGAGCGTGGGCTTGTGCCGTTGTGATAATCTAAGTCTTTAAATGATGCCTCTTTTTCATAGCACTCTAAAGCCGACAAGCCTTGGTCATTTCTAATATTTGTGCTTGCTCCTGCTGACAATAAGGCCTCAATTAATACATTGTTTCTCATTAAGCAGGCATAATGTAAAGCAGTGTTGCCGATATAATCTTGTTGATCAAGTTCAAGCGGATTTTCAGATAATTGTACTAATAACAAAGCAGTTTTGTTTTGGCCGGTCTTGCTGGCAAGAATAAGCGGGCTGCTCCTGCTGCTAGGAAACCAGTCTTTTATCCATAATGCATGAACGTCTTTGTAGGCAGCCAAGGTGATTAAAAATAGCGCAGCACTAAGGCGGTTCCAAACAATGGCATCATGTATCAAGCTATTGCCATGTTTATTGCTTCTGTTTCTTAAGTTGCTAAGAAACGGAGCAACCATATTGTATGTTTTATCAATTTGAGTCTGATCCAACACATCAACAATTTGGTGTGTAGATAACGTTTTCCCTAACATTTTTTAGACTTTTTATGTAAATAGAATTTTAAAAAAATACTGTATATGCATTGCTTTGTCAATTTAACGCGAGCATAAGCTATAAACAGCAGTTTAGCTAAGGGCTTTGCATTAAAATTGGTAATTATTGCAATTGCGTTCTACATTATAAATATAGTTAAGATGTGGGGCGTATATGAAACTCTCTTTTTGGGGCGCAACAGGAACTGTAACGGGTTCTAAGTATCTGTTGGAAACTGAGCATGCCAAAGTGCTAATAGACTGTGGCTTATTCCAAGGCTTTAAAGCGCTAAGAGAAAGAAATTGGCAAGATTTGCCCATTTCGGCAAATGAGTTGAGCGCGGTGCTTTTAACTCATGCTCATATCGATCATTCCGGCTATATCCCAAAACTAGTGAAATCGGGATTTAAGGGGCCAATTTATTCGAGCCAAGCTACTTTTGAACTGTGCAAAATTTTATTACCAGACAGCGGCTTTTTGCAGGAAGAAGATGCAAGGCTGGCTAATATGTATGCTTATAGTAAACATGTTCCGGCTTTGCCTTTATACACTAAAGAGGATGCGGTTAAAGCTTTGCAGCAGTTTAAGATGGTGCAGTGGGGTAAATCTTATAGCATTAATGAAGATTTATCAGTTACTTGGAGCCATGCGGGTCATATCCTGGGGGCGGCAACTGTGCTGTGCCACTGTGACAATGCTTCTATTTTATTTTCAGGGGACTTGGGGCGTCAGCGCGATCCTATTATGAATCCGCCCGCTACCATCCAATTTGCTGATTATTTGGTGTTGGAATCGACGTATGGCAATCATCTTCATGCGAAAGAAGACCCGATGCTTGAAATCGCTAAAATCATCAATAAAACCATGGGCAGGGGTGGCTCTTTACTGATTCCAGCTTTTGCGGTGGGTCGAGCGCAGAGCCTTTTATATTATATTTATCAGCTTAAGGCCCAAAATAAAATTCCTAATGTTCCGGTTTTTCTCGATAGCCCAATGGCAATTAATGCTTCCAATTTAATGGCGAAATTTGTTAAAGAACATAAACTGGGCGAGGCTTTAGCAGCTGCCGTTTGCAATGTTGCAACCTATGCAAACACTCCGGAAGAATCTGATATGATCCATAGCAACCCAATGCCTAAAATTATTATATCGGCAAGCGGTATGGCAACAGGCGGAAGAGTGCTCAAGCATTTGAAAATTATGGCCCCAGACCCTAAAAACTGTATTTTTTTAACAGGCTTTCAGGCGGCAGATACCCGTGGAGAAAAATTGCTAAAAGGTGCCAAGGAGCTAAAAATTCACGGCCAGATGGTGCCTGTTAGTGCAGAAGTCGCCTCTATATCCAGTCTGTCTGCTCATGCAGATTACGAGGAAATTTTATATTGGCTAAGAGGCTTTGTTAAGGCGCCAAGGAAAACCTTTATTACTCATGGCGAACCTGAGTTGGGTTCTGACTATAATTAGCATTCAAGTTCCTAGGGTTTTCTAAGATTATGGCAATAGATTTCGTGCATTTGCGGGTGCATTCAGAGTATTCATTGGTAGATGGTTTGGCCAATATTGATGCTTTGAATCATCAATTTTAACTTCTAAAATTTTCTGATGTTTAAGTTTGGGGTGTTTAAGCATTGTTGCAAAACATCCACTTTCTATGGCAACTAAAATCGCTTCAAAGCTCAGATTCCTTAGTGATATAGAGATCGCCAACATATTATAAAAAAATGGCTTTTAAATAACCAGAAAATTTGATATTGTGTGAAAAAAAATCATAGGTTATTTTAATTCGACCTTATATCCTAATAAATTAAGACAGCGTTATGCCACAGACTACTGCCAATCAGATTCGGTTATATTTTGCCGGTAAGCGTGACGATATGAGTCAAGCGGACTGCTATTTGCATGGTGTTTTAGTTGAAAAGGATATCAGAACAGCTTTAATGCTCTATAAGCGGGCTGCAAGCCAAGGTCAGACTGAGGCGCATTTTAAAATAGGCTCCATCTACCATCATAGGCAAGATAAAGAAGAGAAAGCAGCAAAGGCTTATTATCAAGCTTTCCTTCACAAAAATTTGTTAGCTAAAGTTGCTTTGCAGGAACTGGCAAGTTCAGGGAAGCCAATTGCTCAATTTTATTTAGGCTTGGTTTGTGAAAAAGAACAGAATTGGCTCAAGGCTAAAGAACATTATGATCTTGCAATAGACGGCGGATACATTCTTGCAATGCTTAATATGGCGAAGCTTTATCAGGCTGATCGTAAGGCATTGGCCTCCACAGAGATAATTCTTAGAAAAGATGTCACTGAGGAGTTGAGATGGTACAAACAGGCCGCTGCTTTAGGTTCTCAAGAAGGTCTCATAGAGCTTGAAAAAAGATCTAGAACATTTCCACGGGCAGCCTTTTATCTGGCTCAAACTCATGAACTGCTTGAAGTTTTTCCTAAGTTTAAAGCCTTGGAGCATTATACTTATGCAAGCGAAAATGGCTGTGCTGATGCTAGCTTTCGTTTAGGACAACTTTATGAGGCGGGAGGTTTGGGGCTGGTAAGAAACCCAGTCAAAGCAGTGGATTATTATCTGCTGGCGACCCGGCAAGTCCATGTACAAGCTTTGACTAAGGCAGTTGAATTAGCTCAAGTTATAAAAAATAAAGATGTAGATTACAAGCTTGCTGAGTTTTATTTTTCTCAAATTCAAAACAAACAACTTGCGCTTAGCTGGTATAAACAGGCTGCAGATAAAGAGCATGCCCATGCGCCATGCGTAATAATCATATAGAAGCCAAAATGCACCTTGAATCTTTGGCAAAAGAAGGCAATGCCGATGCTCAATATGCTCTTGGTTATGAATATTACCATCAGAAATCCCAAGTAAGAGAAGCAATACAATGGTGCATGGCTGCAGCTGATAAAAAACATGTATTAGCTCAAAATTATTTACATCAAACTCAATTTTCAGCCGGCATTTATTATGAAATCGCAATTCTCTATGTGCATGGAGAGGGTGCTGCTGTTAATTTGCCCCAAGCATTGCTTTTTTATGAAAAAGCGGCAAAAACGGGTATTTCTCATGCCTATTTTAATATGGGGGTTATTTTTGAGAAAAGCCTTAAGGATATAGGCATGGCTTTTAATTATTATCTGCAAGCAGCCAAAGCACGCGATGTGGAAGCGATTGGGGCCGTCATCAGATTGGCTAGGTCTTCAAGCAATAATGATTGGCTTTTTCAGGTCGCAGAATTGTATGACAAGAGCCTCGATGATAAGGGGCAGGCGCTAAATTGGTATAGGGATGCGGCCAGGTTGAATTCTCCAAAAGCCTGGCAGGCATTGGCGAAAGAAGGCAATGCATCCAATGTCAATGCTGCCATTTATCTTGCCGAGCTTTGTGAAAGCGGCCATGTTAGCATGCGCCAACATGCAGCAGGCTGGCATGCCAGAGCAAGCGAACTTGGAGATAGCAATGCAAGTTTTCGCTTAGGCCAGGCCTATGAAAAAGCTGAATTAGGTCTTACGGTTAATTGTTCAAAAGCGGGAGAATATTATGCGCGGGCAGTCAAGCAACAGCATCCAGAGGCTTTAAAAGCTTTTGAAAAACTGGTTGACACGATATTAAAAACCAAAGAATTTATCAATGCTGCAGAAATGAGCATGGCCAAGGAACTATATTTTGAATTTGCAGAGCTTTGTTTTAATCAAGTAAGAAACAAAGAACTTGCCCTTAAATGGTATAAGATTGCTGTCGATAGAGGGCACAAAGGCGCTATATCTAAGATTAACAACATCTGCAAAGCAGACCCACACTTTTCCTATGCTTTGGGCTTGCAATATGAAACGGGGGCTGAAGGGACGCGTGATGAATTAAAAGCCTTTTATCTTTATGCGTTTGCTATGCGAAATGGCCACA
>JARDZR010000093.1 GCA_029240715.1 Gammaproteobacteria bacterium | reverse complement strand
TTTAAAGTATCTGAGATATCGGTGCCATCCACATTGGAAACAAAATGACAGTTAACCTGGCCTGTATGGTAAGGACTTAATGCTGTTACCAGCATTTTAGGCCCTAAATCTGAGCCGCCAATCCCAATGTTTACAATATCTTTAATCGCTTTACCGCTATAGCCTGTCCATTGGCCAGAATGCACTGAATCAACCAGATCTCGCATTTTTTTAAGCTGTTGCTTAACAAGAGGCATAATATCCTGATCATCCAGCCAAACAGCTTGCTTGCTTTGGTTTCTTAAGGCGGTATGTAAAGCGGCACGATTTTCAGTCAGGTTAATTTTTTCGCCATTAAACAAGGCTGCCATTTTTTGGCGAAGTTTTGAGGCTTCGGCCAATTGCAGCAGTAAGGCCATGGTTTCAGCGGTAATTCGATTTTTAGAGTAATCCAGTAATAGGCCAGCGGCTTTAACAGTGTATTGTTCAGCTCGCTTAGGCTCTGTTTCAAACCAGTCTCGCATGGTTTGATGTTCAATAGACTGTTTATGTTGCTCAAGCTTGGTCCAGAGTGCTGAAAAAGGCATGGAAGTTTCCTTGAAATGATTATAAAAATAATAGCATATTCTTGTTATTAATAATGCCTAAGCTGTGCTACTAATATTCCTTGGATTTGGACCTGATCAGCTGGAAAAGTCATGGCTTGCATTTCTTTATTTTCGGGGATTAAGCTGACGGTTTTGCTGTCATCGCGGCGAAATCTTTTTAAAGTGGCTTCATAACCATCAACCAATGCCACGACGATATCATTGTTGTTGGCAATCTGTTGAGCTTGAATCAATACCCAGTCGCCGGGAAGAATGCCGATATCTCGCATTGACTCTCCCTGCACTTCAAGAAAATAGCGCTTATTTCGCCCGGCTAAATGCTGATTAAGGTCAACATGTTCAATATTTTCAAAAGCCATAATCGGTTTGCCGGCAGCGATTTTACCCACCAGGGGAAAGCCATTTTGTTCCAGTTCAGGCAAAGCTTTTTTCAAACGCAACGCTCTGGCCATATTAGGCATGCGCTCTAAATAGCCTTGTTCTTCTAAAGTTTTGATATATTTGGTAATAGGCCCTTTGGCAGTTACCCCGATTGCATTGGCAATTTCTTCATAAGTGGGGGCGTAGCCATGCTGCTTAATGTAATGATCGATTACCTTGAGGACTTGGTATTGCTTTTTGGTCAACATCATGTTTTCCTTTCAACTTATTTTATTGATTATAGAAAACATAAGGGGAACTTTCAATAAGTCTTTAATGCTTTCAGCGGAAGGCAGTACCAAGTCCGGCTCGATTTCCGCTAAAGGCAGCAATACAAAATCGCGCTGTTTCAAACCAGGATGAGGAATTTTTAGCTCAGGCAAGTCAATGATTTCATTGCTATAAAGCAAAATATCAACATCCAAAGTTCGCTCTCCCCAATATCGAGTCTTGATTCTGCCCTGCTTTAACTCAAGCTCCTGACAGGCTTTCAGTAAGGCTTGAGGTTCAAGATTAGTTTCTATTTTAAGCACAGCGTTGATAAAGTTATTTTGATCTTGCGGGCCTAATGGCTTGGTTAGATACAATGAAGATTGGGTAAGTAAGCAGGTTTTTGGAAAGTTTTTTATTGCTACAATAGCTTGCTGAACCTGGGCTATGGGATTATTTAAATTACTACCCAAAGCCAGGAAGGCTATTTTTTTTTAGGCTTTTTCAGGCTTCGAATCATTTGGATTTTTTGATCTTGTTCGACTTTTTGCAAAGTTTCCCACCAATCGACTAAAGCAGTTGGAACTTCGCCCACTTGGCCTCGCAAATGCAAGAAATCATAAGCGGCCCTAAATCTTGGATGGACCAGAATTTTTTCTACCATTTTGGGCCGGCGGCTTTCTAAAATATGCTGCAAGCTCCAAATTTCCCGAATATTGGCGCTAAAGCGTTTGGGCATAGCCATCCTTTGCAATTGGCTGGAAAGGGTGGTGCTAACGGCATGTTGAAAAGCCAGGCCTTGAGGCTGCCCTGTCTTGATAAGCTCTTGTTTGGCTTGAAGCACAGCCTGCCATAAAAACACGCTCAATAAAAAGGCCGGGTTAATCCCTTTTTGTTCGCGATAGCGTGAATCTGTATTGGCTAAAGCCAAGCCGACCCATTTTTCAAATTCAGGACTTTCTAGATAGGTTTTTGTTGCAGGGAATAAAACAATAAAGGCTTGATGTTGATTTAAATTCTGATAGTTAAGTACAGCATGACCATGTAAAAACAGCTTGGTATATTCATCAAACAAACGGGCCCCTGGCATTTGCTCTAAAAAAGGCAGCGCTTTGGCAATAGCTTGTTCTGTCGAAGGCTCAATGCTAAAGCCTAATTTGCTGGCAATTCTAATGGCCCGCAAAATACGCACCGGGTCTTCTTTGAACCTGGCTTCCGGCTCTCCGATCAGACGGATTTGTTTGAGTTTAAAGTCATTTATGCCTTCGGTGAAATCATGAATACTGTTATCAACAGGGTTGTAGTAAAGAGCATTGACGCTAAAGTCGCGGCGAATAGCATCTTCTTCAAGAGAGCCATAGACGTTGTCTCGAGTAATAATACCGTCTTTATGACAGGCCTCGCTTTCATCGCTGGCATGACTATGATCACGACGAAAGGTAGCTACTTCGATAATATGGCGTTTAAAATGAACATGGGCCAAACGGAAGCGTCTTCCTATCAACAAACAATGATTGAATAAACTTTTTACTTGTTCCGGGGTAGCATTGGTGGCGATATCGAAATCTTTTGGATGCAGATCTACCAACTGATCTCTTACTCCTCCGCCCACAATAAAAGCCTGATAGCCAGCATCTTGCAAAGTCTTAACGACCTGCAAAGCATGCGGGTGAAAATCAGAGGGTTTGAGTTTCCATTCACTGGCAGAATAAATTTTTGGCTGGTGCATTAGGCCTATTAGCTATAAAGCTGTTTCTCTTTGATCTCATCGAGAGTTTTGCAGTCTATACAGAGGGTCGCAGTAGGGCGGGCCTCTAAGCGTCGAATGCCGATTTCAGCGCCACAGGCTTTGCAATAGCCATAATCGCCGCTCTTAATATCTTCGAGAGATTCTTCAATTTTATTAATCAGTTTACGCTCACGATCGCGTGCTCTAAGCTCTAAACTGAACTCTTCTTCCTGGGCAGCACGGTCAACTGGATCTGGGAAATTAGCTGCTTCATCCTTCATATGGCTTACAGTGCGGTCCACTTCACCCATTAAATTGCGTTTCCACTCATTAAGAATAGCTTCAAAGTGCTTGAGCTGATTAGGCGACATGTACTCCTCGCCCTTTTTTTCTTTGTAGGGTTGAAACTTATGAAGATTGTCCGATTGTGCCATTTCAATTCCTTGGAAAACCGTGTTTATTGGACTGTATTGATAGCAGAAATATCAAACGGGCGCAATAAAAAAATTATTGTTCATCAAGATTTAATCTGTCTTGGATTTATTTTTGTACAAGGCATTAAGTTTATAAAATAATACTAAAATTAAGGCGTTGCTAAAAGGGATCAATAAGCTGGTTGCCAGCACCCCTAATGCCTCTTCTACCCCAAAATCATCGTTAAAGTTGTAGTTTAACATGCTTGAAAATAACTGGGGAAGCAGCAGTAGCGCTAAATTTAAAGCCAGCACGGTAAAGCTTGCAAAAAACTGCTGGCGGACAAGCTGAAAACTATATTGCAAAGCAGATATGCCTTGCTTTTGTAAAAACAAAATAATAGGTGAATACAAGGCCAACAAGGTCATTAGGATGACGCCAGGTATCACATAAAGGAAAAGCCCGGCAGAGACCATAATGGAAAATAAAGAAGCGGCCAAAATTAAAGAAGGCAAGCGCTGTAAGGTATAAGTTCCCGCTTGGAGAAAATTAACGGAATATTGGTAAAGTTTAGCATTTTGACAAATTTGAATCATGGCATTGCCCATTAAGGTTACAAGCCACATTCCTACAATGGCCCCGATCAAAATAGGCCAAGACTGTACGTTAAAATTATCGCCAGTTTGATTGATATTGATGTTAGCCGCCCATAGGGCAAGCTGGCTGACCAGCGCCATAATAAAAGCTAAAGGAAAAATTTGGCGAAAGCTTGCTTTATACAACAGCCAGCTCTTTTGAATAATCTCAAAAACGTTCATTCCTCGGGCCCAATACTATTAAGTGTGTGAAACATCATACTGATTATAGTATAAGGATACAATGCTTTGC
>JARDZR010000092.1 GCA_029240715.1 Gammaproteobacteria bacterium | reverse complement strand
TCTTTTATCTTTTTGCTGCATCTCTCACCCCTATTTTCAAATTCTACCGATATGTTAGTATCATTGGCAATCAGTCAATGTAAAGGTAGCTTATGGCCAATACTAATCGAGATAAAGTAACAGTACAAACTTTATTAAATCTTGCTGATGTTCAAGTTAACGGTTCTCGACCTTGGGATATTCAGGTCCATGATGAACGATTTTATCAAAAAGTATTAGCTGACGGCTCGCTTGGTTTAGGTGAAAGCTATATGGATGGCTGGTGGAGTGCTCAATCTGTAGATGGCTTTATCTTCAAAATATTAGAAGCCAAGCTTGAAAGCAAAGTGCAGAGCAGCAATGGCTTATTATTACAGTTGCTGCTTGCCAAGCTATTCAATATGCAAACTCGCTCTCGCTCATTAAAAGTCGCGGACCTGCATTACAATTTAGATAACGATTTATATGGCTATATGCTGGGAAGCCGTATGAGCTATACCTGTGCTTATTGGAAAAATGCGGAAAATTTAGAGCAAGCTCAGGACAATAAGCATGATTTAATTTGTCGAAAATTAAATCTTAAGCCGGGCGACCAGGTTTTAGAGTTAGGTTGTGGCTGGGGTGGCTTTGCTGAGTTTGCTGCTAAAAACTATGGAGTCAGCTTAACTTCGGTCAATATCTCTAAAGAACAAGTGAGTTATGCTAAAGAACGGTGCAAAGGTTTGGATGTCCATTTTCATTTATGTGACTATCGAGATGACCAAATTTATAATCCTTCTGCCAAGCAATTTGATAAGGTAGTGAGCATTGGCATGTGTGAGCATGTGGGTTGTAAAAACTATCATTCTTTGATGAATGTGGTCAGTCGGAATTTAAAAAAGCATGGTTTGTTTTTGCTGCATACCATAGGCGCTAATAAATTTAGCAGACGCTGTGAGACCTGGACCCATAAATATATTTTCCCAAATGGAGTGCTGCCTTCTATAGCGGGTCTTGGAAAAGCGATGGAGCAAGATTTTGTGATGGAGGATTGGCATAATTTTGGTGCTTATTATGATGCTACTTTAATGGCTTGGCACCATAACTTTTCTGCCAATTGGGACAAAATAAAATCCCGCTATGATGAGCGTTTTTATCGAATGTTTACTTATTATCTTCTGTCCTGTGCGGGCATGTTTCGTGCTCGTAGCGCGCAGCTTTGGCAGGTGGTGATATCCAAAGGGGGCGCAGAAGGGGTTTATGAATCAGTCCGCTAAATTAATCTTCCGGATGAGCAAGGTGTTCTAATTTAGGATGGACTCTGGCGGTTTTCACAGAGTTCGCCTCTACTTCCACAATTTCAATGGGGTAGCCTTGAATCAGGATGCTGGTTTTTGAAGTAGGGATAGCCTCTAGGTGCTCGATAATTAAGCCGCTCAGAGTTTTTGGTCCTTCAACTGGAAGGTGCAGATGCAGATGGCGGTTGATGTCTCTTACCGTCATTTCGGCATCCACTAAATAAGAACCGTCAAAAAACCTTTTGATTCCTTGTTTGCTTGAAGGTTGGGCTAGATCGTTAAACTCGCCAACAATTTCTTCTAAAATATCTTCCACTGTAACCAGGCCTCGAATGTCTCCATACTCGTCCACTACTAAAGCCATTTTTTCTGCATTTCTCTGAAAGTTAAACAATTGTTTTTGTAGGTTGGTGGTTTGAGGAATAAAGTAGGGAGGGTCTAGCAGTTTTTCAATGGCCTCAATAATAGAGGGCTTTTCTACTAAACCGATGGTTTTTCTTAGGGAAAGTACTCCCAGTATGTTGTCGATACTGTCCCGATAGACAGGTAAGCGTGAATAAGGGTTGGTTTTGATTAACTGTAAAATGCTTTTCCAGTCTTTATTCAAATCAAGGCCAACAATATTGTGGCGAGGTACCATGACATCAGCCATGCTAACCTGCTCCAAATCCAACACGCCCAACAGCATGTTTTTATGTTCACCTTGTAGTTTGCCGCTTGAGGCATGAACCACAGTTCTTAATTCTTCAACACTAAGCGGGTCGGCATGTTTGGCATGTAGATGGGCGCCGCAAAGTTTTAATAGGCCATTAGAAATGCCGTTAACCAGCCAAACTAAAGGATAAAAAGCTTTTAATAGGATTTGCAAGGGCCATGAAGCGGGAAAGGCACAACTTTCTGGATGAAGCGCTGCATATGTTTTGGGGATGACTTCACCAAAAATTAAAATAATAAAAGTTAAAATTACTGTGACAATCAATACCCCAAGGTCTCCAAATAATTTGGCAGCTAACAGCGTGGCAAGCGAGGAAGCTAAGATATTGGCAAAAGTATTGCCGATTAAAATAACCCCAAGCAAACGGTCTGGTCTTTTTAATAAAGTTTGTGCTCTTTTCGCTGCTTTGTGTCGATGTTTAGCTAGGTGCCTTAAACGGTACCGGTTTAATGACATCATGCTCGTTTCTGAGCCTGAAAAAAAGGCTGAACAGATAAGCAGAATAAATAGAGAGATGAGTAGTAATATATTGTTCACTAAAAGGTCCTCATAAACTTGTAATGTTTATTTTAGCATCGTATCTTTGTTTTTACAGAATAAAATGGGGTATAATCCCTGCCCATATATGGGAATCTATAGAGGTAGCCTTAATGTTTCAACAGCTTTCAGACAGATTGGGTCAGACACTTAAAAATATTCGTGGACAGGGCCGTTTAAGCGAAGACAATATTAAAAAGGCTTTGCGTGATGTGCGCCAATCTTTAATTGAGGCAGACGTTGCAGTCGATGTGGTTCAGGAATTTATCGGCAAAGTTAAACGTCGCGCATTGGGCCGCGAGGTGGCAAAAAGCCTAAACCCAGGCCAAGTATTTATCAAAATCGTTAAAGCTGAATTAACTGAATTAATGGGTGAAAAATGCGAGGAATTAAACCTTGCAGCGCAACCGCCGGTGGTTATTTTGATGGCAGGTTTGCAGGGTTCGGGTAAAACCACCACTAGCGCAAAATTGGCGAGATGGTTAAAGCTGCAACGTAAAAAGAAAGTGTTATTGGTGAGCACAGACGTTTACCGTCCAGCAGCTATGCAGCAATTAGAAACTTTAGCCAAAGAGCTTGAGGTGGATTGTTTCCCGGCTGAAGCTTCACAAAAGCCGGTTGATATTGCCAAAAAAGCTTTGGAAATGGCAAGAAAGCAAGTGTTTGACGCGGTGATAGTCGATACGGCAGGACGTTTGCACATCGATCAAGAGATGATGGCAGAAATAAAAGCGCTGCATCAAGCCGTTAATCCGGTGGAAACCTTATTTGTAGTTGACAGCATGACCGGCCAGGATGCCGCTAATACCGCAAAAGCCTTTCATGATGCTTTGCCTTTGACCGGGGTGATCTTAACTAAGGCCGATGGTGATGCAAGAGGGGGTGCTGCCTTATCTATCCGTGCTATTACTGGAAAGCCGATTAAATTTATCGGGGTGGGTGAAAAGACCGATGCTTTGGAAGCTTTTTATCCAGATAGAATGGCTTCTCGAATTTTAGGCATGGGTGACGTGTTGGGATTAATTGAAGGCATCGAGCAAAAAGTAGACCGTGAAAAAACCCAAGAACTTGCAAAAAAAGTCATGTCAGGCAAAGGATTTACTCTAGAAGATTTTTCCGAACAGCTAAAACAAATGAGCAGCATGGGAAGTATTAGCTCTCTTTTAGAAAAAATGCCAGGGATGGGAAGCATTCCAGAAGCTGCCCGCAACAAAATCAACGATAAAATGTTCGTTAGAATGTCAGCTATTATCAGCTCAATGACTAAGCAAGAACGCCGCAATCCAGATATTATCAGTGGCTCAAGAAAACGCAGAATTGCTGCGGGTTCTGGAGTAGAAGTGCCTGAGGTCAATAAACTTTTGAAACAGTTTGACCAAATGCAGAAAATGATGAAGAAAATGGGTAAAGGCGGGCTGGGTAAGATGATGCGTGGTATGGGCGGCATGAAAAATATGCTTCCTCCGGGCTTTCACTAGCAGCTTATTGTCATTTTCGCCAAGACTTGCAACGCCTCAGACTTATTCTGCGACTCAAGTCTCTCCCAATCAGAATTGATCTGTCCTGATAATGGATAAATTTGATCGCTTGTGAAATTGCAAGCAGCTGCTATAGTGCAATTGACCTAATAAGAGCAGGGGGAGCTTGCATGGCGCTTAATCGACGGTTCACTACATTAAGTCTAATTTTAATCAGTGTTAACGGAACGATTGGGTCTGCTTGGTTATTTGCTCCTTTATATGCTGCA
>JARDZR010000091.1 GCA_029240715.1 Gammaproteobacteria bacterium | reverse complement strand
TTTGTTGATCAATGCGAAAAGCAGCAGCTTAATATTCCAATTATTCCCGGCATAATGCCGATAACAAACTACAAACAGCTGTCTCGATTTTCTGATATGTGTGGAGCTGAAATTCCGCGTTGGATCAGAAACCGCTTAGCCCATTACGATGCTTTAGAAGACAAGGCCTCTATTGAAGCCTTTGGCTGTGAAGTCGTAAGCAAATTGGCTGAAAATCTATTAAAAAACGGCGCGCCGGGTTTACATTTTTACAGCATGAATAAATTCGAACCTAGTCATAAAATCTTGCAAAACCTGAGAGTAAAATAAAGTTCATGAGATTAAATCGGGTCTATCAAAATCAAGCTCTTAGCGAAGGGCAAAGCCTACAACTTGATGCAGAGGCCAGCAATCATTTAGCCAATGTATTAAGAATGCGGGAAGCTGAAAAACTTATTGTGTTTAACGGCGAGGGCGACGAATATCTTTGTAGCGTGATTTCAGCCCAAAAGAAATCCATGACTGTTTTACTTGAGTCCAAACAAACTGTGTTGCGTGAATCCCCGCTTTTTATTCATTTGGCCCAAGCTGTAGCTAAAGGCGATAAAATGGATTTGATCATTCAAAAAGCCGTGGAATTAGGGGCTAATGCCATCACACCTATTTTAACTGAACGCTCCAATGTTAAACTTGATTCAGAACGATTTGATAAAAAAATGCAGCACTGGCAAAAAGTTGCGATTAGCGCCTGCGAGCAGTGCGGCCGTAATGTTGTCCCTCAAGTAAATGCCCCTTTAAGCTTAACAAAGTTTATTGAACATCATGAAGCTGAACTCAAGCTCATTTTGCATCCTGGAAATGGTCAAAACCTAAGCACTCTATCTACTCCCATAGCAAGCCTTATTATAATGATAGGCCCTGAAGGCGGATTTGCTGAACAAGAAATTTCCCTAGCCCAATCCAGAAATTATATTAAACTGAACTTAGGACCAAGAATTCTACGGACTGAAACGGCCCCGCTCGCTGCTATTTCAATATTGCAGTCCAAATGGGGAGACTTATAAAAAGGAATGTTAAATGCCAACGCCTGAGCCCATTATAATAAACTCTTTTTTCCAAGGCTTAGCCAATGTGCTCACTGCCATTGCTAACGCCATCGCTCAAATCCATTAATTTAATATTTCCTTAAGCTTGGTTTTGTATATTTGACAGACAAGCGATTGGAGAACCTATATGTTTGCTACTTATCAAACTCAAGCTACTGAGGCAAAAACCAGGCTGGCTGCTTTACAACAAGCCCATTTTAAAAAACTCAGCTTTAAAAACTGGCAAAACCAATTGCAAACTTATTTACACACCAACTATATCAAGCTAGATCTTACAAGCAGCCCTAGTTTATTAAAGTTATTCTGGATAGAAATGGACAGCTTAGAGTCTATTAGCAACGATCTTCGTGCGGATTTAACCACGCTCCGAGATAATGCGAGATTAAGCCCTATTCAATATAGTGATCAAGCGATTAATGAATTGCTTGAAAGCTGTAAAAAAGATCCTGCTGATTTATTGAAATTTAGCTCTAGAAATAGAAGAGCAGCATACTATGCCGTGATATTGCTAAGCCGTTGTAACGATGACTACCATCAATTCAAATTAGATTTAGAAAAAGCTCAAAGTACCCTTTATTTCGAACCAGGCATATTTAGTGATAGGCTTAACAAACGCATTTATGAAGCATTAAGCTTTATTGAGCAAGCCTGGTTTAAATTGAATCAATTATATAATGAGGCTCAAGCACAACTTGATAGCTTGTTAAGTGAAGAACAGCTTCAAATACGCTGCGAAACTAAAATATCCGCTTATCTTGCCGCTCATCCGTCGCTTCAAAAACTTATTGCGTTAAATGAACAACTGACTTTACGCCAATCGCCTCAAATTATCAAAGTAATCAGTTCGTTTGAAGCCAAAGAACAAGAGCTGCTGGCTTTGATTCAATCAAATAAAACAATATTAAAAGAAAAAGACAAAGCTGATGGTGTTATTGAGCAAGAAGCTAAATTAATGTGCCAAGAATACCAAGATTCTATATTCCTTATTAAAATACGATTCTATGAAGAACTAAGGCAACAAATTATAGATGCCCAATTCGAACTGCAAAGCATCAAACCTCGACTCGAGCAATGTAAAGCATACCACAGAGAAATAAAAAGGCTTTACAGGAATAAAGCTTCATTAAAAGCAAGCTTAAGCGACGAACAGTGCCTTTTTTCTAAGCTATATAACAAAGTTAGTCTTCCTGCTCTTATTGACAGGACTCTACCTGAGATAAAAATAGAAATTCTTAGGGAATTTCAAGCGGGAGCAGAATCCATTATAGGGCAGTTTGAGGCCGGCTTAAAAACAGCTATCGGCCAAGAACAGAGCATCAGCTATCACAACTGTGCCTTAAGCATACTAACGCATTATGACCTCAACCCATTTGCTGAACATCCGCATAGCCCTGAGACCTTAATAACAAGCAGCAGCACAGCAGCAAGCTTTCATTAAATATAATAAGCCTTTAAAGGCGGAAAGCCATTAAATTCAATGGAGCTATAACTTGTGGTATAGGCCCCCGTTGCCAGCCAATATAGCCTGTCCCCAGCTTTTAAATCTAAGGGTAAATGGTATTTGAAATTCTCATATAAAATATCGACGCTGTCACAGGTAGGCCCTGCAATAACAGCTTCTTCAACTGGCCCTGACTGTTCATAGTAAAGCGGATATTTTATAGCCTCATCCAAAGTTTCAATCATGCCTGAAAACTTACCAATATCGATAAATACCCAGCGATAGAGCTCATTTTTTGATTTACGTGCGGCTAAAACCACCTCTGTTACAATCACTCCAGCTTCTGCTACCAAAGAGCGCCCGGGCTCTAAAATAATTTCAGGTAACTCAGACTCGTTGAAATCGTCTCCTAAAAACCGCAAAATTTCTTTAGCATAAGTACTGATATCATTGACTCGATTTAAATAATGGGCCGGAAAACCTCCCCCCATATTAATCATTTTAAGCTTGATGTTTTCTTCGGTTTTCAACCAATTAAAAATATATTGGACCTTGGCTAAAGCGGCATCCCAAACATTGATATCTCTTTGTTGCGAGCCGACATGAAATGAAATGCCGTAGGGTTCCAGTCCTAATTTTTTAGCTAACACCAAAAGATCAATCGCCATATCAACATGGCAACCAAACTTACGGGATAAAGGCCAATCTGAAGTCGCGCTGCCTTCTGTTAATACTCTCACATACACTTTAGAACCAGGCGCCACTTCCGCAATATTTCTAAGGTCAGGTTCACTGTCTGTAGCAAATAATCTTACCCCTCGCTTATAGAACTCGGCAATGTCTTGGCGCTTTTTAATGGTATTGCCATAGCTTAAACGATCAGCAGTCACCCCTAAATTCATCACCTTATCAAGCTCGTAAATCGAAGCAATATCAAAATTGGACCCCAGGTCTTTTAGCAAACTGATAATTTCATTGCCGGGGTTGGCTTTGACTGCATAGTAGATTTTCGCCAAGGGGAAATTGGTCTTTAGTTCCTGATACTTCTTTTTTATGTTATCAAGATTAATGGCAACAAAGGGGGTGGGATTAGAATCAGCAAAAGATTTGATTTTTTCCCATTCTTGCTGGCTAAAATATTCTAATGGATTCGCTAGTTCTGAAGTAATCATCATTATCCCCTTTTTCTATCATCTAACTTTATTGCAAAGGCGGAATTTAAGCTGGATTCCCGCTTTGGCGGGAATGATCGCTATTCATTTGTAGCCTTATTGATAAAATGCTCCCGATAATATTTCAATTCTTCGATGGAATCTTTAATATCATCCAAAGCCAAATGCTTATTTTGTTTTTTAAGGCCTTTACAAACCTGAGGCATCCAGCGCTTTGCCAGTTCTTTTACAGAGCTGACATCAATCATCCTATAGTGAAAAAACTGCTCCAGTTTCGGCATATATAAATTTAAAAAGCGCCGGTCTTGCCAGACGCTGTTGCCGCACATAGGGGACACTTTTTCATTAAGATACTGCTTAAGAAATTCCAAAGTTTTAGCTTCGGCTTCGGCTTCGGTCACGGTACTGGCTTTGATTCGAGCTACAAGCCCTGAGCCATTATGCTGTTTAGTGTTCCAGCTATCCATGGCCTCCAGCAAACTGTCTGGCTGGTGAATAGCAAAAACCGGGCCTTCAGCGACTATATTGAGTTCGCTATCGGTTACGATGGTAGCAATCTCTATAATTCTTTCCTTGCTAGGATCAAGGCCAGTCATTTCAAGATCAATCCAGATCAAATTTTTATCGCTTTTCATGTTC
>JARDZR010000090.1 GCA_029240715.1 Gammaproteobacteria bacterium | reverse complement strand
TGCCAATGGTCTAAATAGCCAACTGGTCTTGGGGTTCCAATATGATGCTGATGCAAAAAATCTGCGGCAAGATAAGAGCGTTCAGCTTTGCTTTTATAAATTCTATCGGAGTAATCTTTAAGCAAGCTTTGACGTTTAAAAGCTTTTACTGCTAGATAAATAGTTTGGTTTTGCAGAATAAGCGGAATTTTGATTACTCTATCAGGCCCATTGGATAGCACAACAGAAGGAGGAGAATTGAGCAAATTATGGAGTTTTTCAAGCTGTTGCAAAAACTCTGCTTGTTGAAATTCTGAATCAATCCAGCCAGAATAACAGCCAACTTTAAGCTTATGACCCACCGAAATTCCTTATACTTCTAGTCCGATCTCTAAAAGGAGAAACTATAATGCCTGCTAAGCTTGATACGATACCTGACAAAGCGCAGATTCACAAGATTTGCTTGTTAGCTTGGGGGATGATGGGGGACACCTTATTTAGAACGGCTTTTGTAGAGCCTCTTAAAAAGCATTACCCTAATGCCAGCATACACGTTATCGTTGATAATCGAGGTAAGGGCCTTTTCAGTCATCATCCTGATGTCGAAGAGGAATATGTATTCCAGCATAAGAAAAAGCCAAGATGGCGCTATTTGAGCAATGTATTTAAACTTATTGTGTGGATGCGCCGTCGCCACTTTGATTTAGTCATTAATTTTTACTCGGGCGGAAGCAGCCCTTTAATAACTCGATTAAGTGGAGGGAAATGGCGGTTAGGCTTCGATCATACTGCTAAATTGCGCTGGTCTAATAATATTTTAGCGCCTAAGGCCAGCTTTGCAGGTCACTGGATCAAGGCATTAGGTGAAACCTTAAGGCCTTTAGGAATTCAAGAAAAGGACATTCAGCATCGGCCTTTTTTTTATTGCTCAGTAGCAGAGCTTGATTTTGCCAAAGAGTTTTTCGAACCTGCTCAACAAAATTGGGTCGCTTTTAATTTAGGGGCCAGTGATTTGAAAAAGTGCTGGCCTGTAAAAGAGCATGCAGCTTTGGCGAATTTTTTATATCAGGAATATGGCTTAATTCCCCTGGTGCTAAGTAATCCAGGGCAAGAATTTTTGCTAGAAGAATTTAAGCAGCTTTATCCTAAGGACCAGCCAGTCAAATTTGCCCCTGTGCTGGCTTTTGGTAAACTGGCTGCTGTTTTAAAGCACTGCCGCTTTGTGGTGACGGGCGATACCGGAGTCATGCACTTGGCTTTTGGGGTGAACGTTCCTGTCTTAGGCTTATTTACCTATACTCAGCCTGAGCATGTGATGCCAGAAGGGGGAATCTGCGCAGCTTGTTTTATTCCTAATCCGCAGCTTAAAGATGAATATGGCCAGGCTTTGGGTGGGCAACTTGATTATGCAACAGTACAGATTAGAGCTAAAGACTTGCTAAGTACGCTTGCTCAAAGCAGCGAACAGCAGGCTTGTGAAAAAGACAAAAAACAGTCGGGGTGACTCATCCAGTAGCATAGGAGCGCTAAATGAAGTGAGAATAAAGCCGATAACCAAGGCCTGGGCGATATGACGGTCAATCGCCTGTTCCAGCTTAAAAGAACTTTTCCATTCCACAACAAGCATGGCCAAAAGAATAGCAAGGCCGAATAAACCATGTTCTACAGCAATAAAATAAAAAGTATTTTCAGGGCTGATTTGAGGGTGGGCTGGAGTCGATAGTGTGATTCCAGTTGCTGTGACTCCGCCGACACTAATATAAGCATTGGCAAAGCCGCCTGTGCCATAGCCAAATACAGGTTTCTTTTTCCATAGTTCATAGCTTTTAACAGCATATTCCAGGCGAATTCCTGAAGTATTGGAATAATAGACGACATTGCTGTGAAAGCTTTTGACGCCTTCCGCATCCTGGTTTAAACGACTTTTAAAAGTATGTGAAAAACTATAGGCAGCCCCAAATAAAACAGCTATGCCTAATAGTCCCAAAATAAGCTGTTTGAATGAACATTTTTGCAGCAGAAAAATAAGCATTAAGGCAAAATATAAAATATAGCCAGTACGGGCGATGCTCATAAACAATACGTCAAAGCTAATAAACAGCCAGCATGCAATATACAGCCAGCGCAAAGCTTTCTCTTGATAAGCGAGCTGCAATGCAATAAAGCTAGCAAAAGCTAAAAAGATGCCGCCATAAATATGAAAAAATACAGGAAATGCAGGGCTTTGTGGATGTTGCTGAAATAGGCTCGCCAAATCAAAAATACCCAGCATATTAAATGCGCCGATAATAAAGGCCAGTATTGCACCCACTACAAAACTCCGATAGCAAAGCAATTTCAATCTGGCATTCTCAAAAAATAAAGGCAGCAATAAAACGATAAAAAACAACTCAGCCTGTTTTTTAAATATCCAAAAAGCAACGCCCCAGGAAGCATTGGAGTAAAACACCCCGCTCAAGTAAAGCAGGGTTAAAGCCAGCGCAAACCAAGCCATAGGATTGTATTTAATGATTTGCCATTTTGAGCGCCAGTCGCCGCTTAATAGCGTAAAGCTCAACATGCTAAAAAATGGAATATTTTCAGCAGCCAAAGAAAGCGGTAGGCAAATGGCATAAAGCATGGCAAAAAAACCAGCTATTTTTAAGCATTGCTCAGAGTAGCGATGGGGATGAAGTAAGGGGATGTTTTTCATAAAGTCTTAGAATAATGCCTTAATCCTTTGCATGGCCAAAGTAAGCTGCGCTATGCTAGTTGCATAAGAAATCCTAATATAAGCTTCCATACCAAAAGCGCTGCCTGGGACCACGGCTACCTCGGCTTTTTCCAATAAAAAAGCTGAGAAATCGACATCATTTTTAATATGCAAAGCATGCATGGCTGCTTCTACATTGACAAAAACATAGAAAGCGCCGTCTGCAGATAAAGGAATAAAACCTGGAATACTTTGCAACTGTTCAATAACAAAATCATGTCTGTCTTTAAAGGCTTTAACCATCGGTTTTAAACAGTCTTGATCGCCGTTTAGTGCAGCCACTGCAGCGGCTTGAGAAATTGAACAAGGGTTGGAAGTGCTTTGTGACTGCAAATTACTCATAGCGGTAATAAGATCAAGCGGCCCTGCAGCATAGCCTATTCTCCAGCCTGTCATGGCATAGGATTTTGACAGGCCATTGACCACGATGGTTCTGTCATAAAGCTCGGGGCAGACCGTCAGAATATTGGAAAAAGGCTCATTCAGCCACCAAATATTTTCATAGATGTCATCGGTGCAGATCATGACATGGGGATGGCGCTTAAGCACCGCAGCTAAGGCTATAAGCTCAACTTTGCTATAAGCCACTCCGGTGGGGTTCGACGGGGAGTTCAATATTAAAAGTCGAGATCTAGGGCTAATGGCAGCTTCTAGTTCCTGTGGGGTGATTTTCAGCCTATTTTTAAGTTGAGTATGAATAATGACCGGCTTGGCTTCAAATAAAATGGCCATATCCGGATAAGATACCCAATAGGGAGAAGGGATTAATACCTCATCTCCAGGATTGAGTAAAGCGCCCATGGTATTGTAAATGCTTTGCTTGGCTCCGCTAGATACCAGAATTTGCTTTGGGCTATAGTCTAATTGGTTATCACGCTTTAACTTGTCGGCAATAGCCTGTCTGAGCTCTAGGGTCCCTTCTACTGCGGTATATTTGGTCTGCCCACCTTCAATGGCTTTAATAGCAGCCCTTTTTATATGTTCTGGAGTATCGAAATCTGGCTCACCTACGCTAAGGCTAATAATATTGCGCCCTTGACGCTTAAGTTCTGCTGCTTTGGCTGTCACAGCCATGGTTGGTGAAGGTTTTATGCTTAGAATTCGATCAGAAATTTTTGTCATGGTGTTTTCTTGTTTGCTTATAAAAATTCAAATGCAGTTATGATAGGTAACTATATTAATAATAGCAATAAATCAATCCGCTGAAATCTAGTAATACAGGGCTTTTTAGAGAACCATACAATATATTGTACAGATTTCGTCCTAAGCCTTCGCCTCAGAGAGGCTTAAACTATGTTATTATTAAATTGCTAAGGTTATTTATGACATGGAGGGCAATACCATGTTCGATGGCTTCCTGTTTCCTTTTCAACAGTATAATAGCAAAAAAAAACTCTTATCAGACAGTTCTCTGTTAGCCAGACAAAAATTATTAAAAATAAAAGCAAAAAGCTTGTCTAGTCTCAACAAAAACATCAACACTTTTAAGCAATGGATCAATCAAGCTTTAACCGTTGCAGGTTTCTTGTTAATGATCCATCCAGTTCACTCTAGATTGTTACCTTTAGTGAATTCGGGCGTTCCAGTTATGGTGGACAAAATTACCCAGTACTGGATAACTTATAAAACAGCTGAGTTTAGA
>JARDZR010000089.1 GCA_029240715.1 Gammaproteobacteria bacterium | reverse complement strand
ATGCAAAAGGTCGACAATGCCATTAAACTGCATTTGGCCCTTTAAGCCTTGTAAATTCTTATGTTTTCTGTATAATGTACCTCAACTTATATGCAATTGTTACCGCATATGGGGGCGACTGGCTTCGACGGGGATACTGAAGCCCAAGGTGCATGTCGAGGATAATAGCTTACCTCGTAAAACGCGCTATTACTTGCTATAACTGGCAAAAACAAAAAGGCCCTAGTGGCCGCTAACGACGCTGTATTCGCTGCTCGCAAGGCTGCGTAATCGTCACTTAAAAACTGACACGTCGGCGTGATTATAAGCGTGCTTGTTCACTTATAACACGCTAATAGCTAACAAGCTCGCTGGCTGAATTGTCTGATTTCAGTCGGCTAAAACAGTTAATCAGACTCACGGTCTTGCCACCAAGTTAGCTGAGGGGGCTGACCGTTAAAATAATCAGCTAACTAAACATGTAGATCCAAAGGTAGATGGTTTTCGGACGCGGGTTCAATTCCCGCCGCCTCCACCAAATCAAATAAAAAGGCTCGCCAACGGCGGGCCTTTTTATTTGATCGATGCCGATGCCTGGATGAAGAAGCCGCGTAGCGGGTTATACAACTTTGTCTGGAACATAAAGTTGGGCGAGCGCTTTTTGCCGCGCCGAGTTTTTACGAGGCCGAGGTATAGGATGTACCGAGCCATTTCCGACGTCTCCACCATTTGTTCAAACCAGAACAAACCAACCTATACTGCTTTAAACCCTCGTTATATAGAGGTTTAAGGCGGTTTTGCTTTTGGCATGGCTGGGTATAATTTGGCCTGCATTACCGCTCTTTTCTCGACCATTTTAAAAAGTTTATTATTATGTAAAAACATAACCTTGAAGCAGGATGTAAAATGACAGTCAGTCAGTTTGAGCTATTAGAAAAAAAATGTAAGCTAGGGATAAAGGCCTTTCATAATATCTTTTTAGCTGCACAGCTTTTTGAGCAATTAAAAGTTAATTTGAATTCACATAATAGTTTATTGCTTATGAGCTATTTTAGTACGGCAGTTATAAGGTATTGTTCGCCTTTTGTGGACTCTAGAAAAGGTACGCGCTATTCATTAAAGGCATTAAAAAGAATAGACGGCTATTCAGCAGAATTGCACAGTAATTTATTAATGCTACGCAATAAACTACTTGCTCATGATGATTTGGAAGAAATTGAACCCAAAATACTGACTAGAGGCTTTGGCTTTCATACGGGAGAAAATGTAGTTGTAGATATTCATGTATTAAATGGAACTATAAGCCACATAATAACAGCTGAGAAATTAGATAAACTTATTAACCAAACTAATATTGTCCTACTTGGCGTTAGACAAAATCTTTTAGATGATATTCAGGCCTATCAAAAATTTATAATAAGTAATCCTGAACATATGGCCAATGCAAAATATCAAAAAACTGAAAAACTTAATATAAACCAAGGCAGGTTTACTCCTGCGAGTATTTCAAATGAAACGTGGTTAAATACGCTTAATATACCGGCCTGGCTTAATGTATCAGATGAATATGTGTATCAATGGATAACAATAGGAAAATGTTTTGCAGAGCAAGAAATTATCTTACCTTCAGGCATCATAATAAAGCCCTGATATGATTAGCTAGTTAAAACACCAATTTCATGCCAATGCTTGTCTGAAACCCATTAGCTGTACTTGAGCTAATGCGAGCTATATTGACGCAAGCAAAGCAAGGGTAAATTTTTACAGAGCTGTTGGTAACTTGCGGCATGAAAATAGTCTCATCAGTAAATTGTTGTGGTATTGCATGGCAAATTCTCAATATGCCAAACAATAAAACTATAATCAAAAACTTTTTAGCATTCATGGGAAGGCCCCTATTTTTCTTCTTTGTAAGCCAGCTTTTTACTCATAATTAGTCGAACTAATCTATCTTTGGACATAAACTTGTCGTTTTGCTCAAGTGTTGCAATCAACCTTGCAACCACTTCATTGTTTTTAGTTCTAGCATTTTTTTTGGCCCAGTTTACAAGATCAAGATGGACATCAAGAGGCAGCTGTATGCTCATCTTTGGGTCAGTTTTAAACACCATCTTTCTGTAAATTTTCTTTTCTGGTTTGCTCACTGGATGCTTTCCTACTTAAATAAAAGGGCAATTTGCAGAATAACGCGGGCGAGCGTTGCTTTAAGAGGGTTAAAGCATTTCTACAAATTGCCAAACTAGTGAAGCCATATCCTTGGCGGTACTACTCCATGGGGGTTATATTTTCACCGCACGGGTTTCATCGTAAATATTAAGCATCAAATCTAATTGTTCCATTAGGCCAAGAGCATTTTCATCGGCTGCAAGGGCGGCTTCTTGTTCAACCATCATCAGCAGACCAAGTAAGCATTTGGTATCGACTGTGCCATCGGCATAGACCTTTAAGCCCTGAATCATGTCTTGGGGCATTTCTAGCAATAGGGCTTTATTATCTTCGGCACCCATTTCAGCGATGACTCTTATGGATCTTTTCATTTAATTTCCCCTCGGTAAATTTGCTTATTTAATTTGTATGGAGATATCTAATCATGTAGAAGCTTTATGAAAAATCGATATTTTAAACGCTAAAAAATCTCGATTTTTGTACTACACTGAATTTAAGAGGTGGCCCATGCTTGAAAAGCTGTACTGGCGAGATGTTAAAGCAGAGATTTTTACATTAAATCAAGAGCTTGCAACAGTTATTGATAGCATAAATCCGCCTGATGATTGCTGCTTTTATAGGGCAAACTATCGTTATGGGGATGAGTTTTTAAGGTCAGGAGAGTTCATTTTACCCCCTAAAGATGGGCAACAAATGAGCTTTTTCAGTGCTGAAATCCCCAGAGAATTGCAATTTGAGATAGGCTATAACCTGGGAAATCACCCTACTTATCTTGTACTCAAAAATACCATAGAAGCTTTTATTGAGATTAACGGCACTGCTATCCCAACTTATATTCTTTATCCTGGTGACTTATTTGGAGTATCTGTAGTCTTAGCTGGCCCGCCTTCTGAAGAATTAGACTTAACTCCTGCTAAATCGATTTGGGAAATGACGGCTGGTGCTCGTTCAACCTTTCTGCTGCCTAAAATATCAGATGCCTTTGGGCATAAGAAAATCGAGAAACATTTTAATATCAATGTAGAGCTTCCCACAGACACTTTTGATCACTGGCGAGTTTTTAGAGAAATTGCCAGGAAATCTAATACCAATTGGTCAACACAGCTTTTGTTCTTTTCAAGGAACTGGTTTAAATATCTGCACACGCCAGAATGGGAGCCTTTAAAACTCTATTTTTACAAGAGATATCGCGAGCTAAAGAGCTACTGGCTTAATATTTTCCCTGTGGATGTCACTATTTCGCAAATTCATTATAAAAAGAAAATAGACCCAGACACTAAGGTTGTAGACATTATTAAGAACATTTTCGCGGTTGCCGGGGGCGAGCTGATAGGCTTTCAGCCAGCAATAGATGAAAAGTTGCTTCCTATTAATGCAATTCAAGAAGCGTACGTTAACATTTATAAAAAGCTCAATGGCTATGCTCCCATCATTATGCAGCCAGCTTATTTTAGAAAGTTTAATAAAAGCCCGATTTATACTTCTACCAATATGATGACCATTGAAAACTTGTATCAGCTGCTTAAAGTTCCTCGGCATGGTCAGTTAATTGCAGAAGTTGAAAATATCTTTGCCAAATACTTAAGCGTGATTGAATCAGGCGGCATTAACATTGATACGCCCTATCTTCATGATGTGGCTAAAAGCGTTAAGGTTGATTTCTTTCATTATCTCGCTGGAGATAAGGAAGCCAATATCAAAAACTCGATGGATATTCCGATGGGAGACAGCAACTTTGAACTTAATAAGTTCCCCAAGAGTGCCAAGTTTGCTCATGCCGGGAAGTTTATAAAATCTTGTATTAGGATTGCCCCAAAATAACCAGGCAGCGGGTGGCCGTACCAGCGGTATATTCTCTTATTTCACGCACGCCTAAATTTGCCATTGCTGCTGCTTTTATAATCTCAAAGGTAGTAGGCACATAGCCATGATGCTCTATGCCTGTATCCTGGTCTATAAAGCTGTATTCTTTAGAGTGAGTCGCTTTAGCTTCATCACTGGTATTCGAAATTAAAAGATCAATAACAGCATAACCGCCAGGGTTGAGTAGTTTGGCGCATTGCTTAAAGCAGAGCTTTTGCTCATTTGGGCTGAAGATTGAAATGGTTGTCCACATCATAAGAAGAAGGTCAAACTTTCTGCCAAAGGAATAGTTTAAGAAGTCGCCTTCAATAACCTGGCAGTCTTTTAAATGGCTTTTAAGAAATTCGGCATAGGATTGGGTGTATTCAATGACAGCCAAATCATTGTTAAAGC
>JARDZR010000088.1 GCA_029240715.1 Gammaproteobacteria bacterium | reverse complement strand
ACCAGATTCATAATGGTTTCTTTTTGAGTAATGGTTAAAGCAGCGGCGATAATGCTTAAAAAGGTAATAATATGCTGAGGGTCATCGATCCAAACTCGGCCTATAAAGTAAAATGAAGTCATTAAAACAATATAGAAAATACGAGTACGCCAAGTATACCGCTCTTTTAGGTTGCCAAAATGATGGTTAATCCAAGTTCTGGCTAATAAATAGAACAGCCACAGGGCAAAAATAATGATGCCTGTAATTAGCAGTTCTTTAGGAAAGTTAACCCCCTGGCTTATGATTGCGGCTTGATCAGAGTCTTGCCCGCTTGGGACATAAAAGCCAGGAATGCTGGTTTGTTCCATACTATTCAATTAAGCTTCTTAGCATCCAAGCGGTTTTTTCATGAGCTTTCATGCGGATGGTCGCCAAATCTGCTGTACCATCGTCTCCACCGGCATCAGCCACTTTAAACAGCTCCTAAAGCACGAATTCTTTCCGCAATTTCATCGGTTGCCAGCCATAATTCATTGTATTGTTCTTCAAACATAATATGTAAGCTTTTAAAATGAGGGCCGGTAACGTTCCAATGAAAGCCATGGGTCTTAAGATACAGCGTGTAGGTATCTGCTAAGAAATGGCAAAGGCTATTACTAATAGTTTTACGATGTTTTTCATCAATCCCGATATTGATATTCATAATGCCCTCCGGCTTTAAAGTAAGCTATCTTTTATTTGTAGCATAACTTTTTAGAATTTTCTTTAGAGTAATAGTAATAAAAACCTATCACGGGCACAATCATGCCAAGCATCCCCGCCGTAAAAATTCCTTCATAATGCCAAAAGCTGCCCACATTGATTCCAGAAGGAGGAATAAAGCCGACAATTAAAGTAATCACACAGCCCATTAAGCCTAAAATGCAGACTAAGCAGGTCCCCCATTTTTTTCCGGGGATACTAAAACCCTCGTTAGTCGCTTTAAATTTATACTTTAAAGCAATAGCCGCTATAAACATCATTACATACATTAACATATACAATTGGGTGCTTAAATCAGAAAGCAGCCAGTAAGAACCATTTACGCTTGGCATCAGTAAAAATGCCACACAAAATAGGCTGACCAAAATAGCCTGCAGCAGCAATAAGTTTGCCGCTACCGCGTTTTTATTTTCTTTAGCAAGAAATGCTGGCAAAAATCCAGACTGAGAAGCCTGCAGCAAGCCTTTCGCAGGTGAAATCACCCAGGTGATCATGCCTCCTAAATTTCCCACAATCAAAGCCACCGTCATAACAGGTATCAGCCAGGTTAAATGATAGCTTGCGAAGAAATTGCTAAAAGCCTGTATTACTCCATTCACCAGACTGATCTGGCCGGCTGGTAATACCAGGGCAATTGCCAATGATCCAAGCATCATGGTAGTTAATATCATCACAACTGAAATGCTCAAGGCTCTTGGAAAGCTTTTATGCGGGTCTTTGACTTCTTTGACATGCACGGTAACCAACTCCATTCCCAAAAATGCGGTCATAATGGCAATCAAAGCCACCCAGTTGCCGGAACTGTGTAAATTAGGCAATACATCGCTATGGGTAAAGTGTAATTGAATGGGTTTACCTAAAACCAGCCAGACTACGGCTAAGCCGATAATTAAAGCCATAGGAATTAAGGTCCCGACCACTGCACAGAAGTTTGAAAACTTAGCAGAAACATGCAGGCCTTTTAAATTCAAAAAAGTAAGGCCCCAGAATATGACCAATATCACTGAAACCAAATAAGCTTTGTTGTTAGCAAGACTGGGATTGATCAAATAAGCCATGGTCCCGGCGATGAAAGACAGGATAGAAGGAAACCATACCATGGTGTTAATCCACTGCAGCCAAATACTTAAAAAGGCCACTTTTTCACCAAATGCGAGTTTGACCCACTGGTAAATTCCGCCGTGCTCAGGAAGCTTGCTTGACAGCTCAGCTGAAACCAAAGCGCTTGGAATTAAAAAAACCACGGCTGAAAAAATAGAAAAGAAAATCAGAGAAGTACCAAATAAAGCGGTCGCCGGTAGGTTTCTGACGCTATCGATTCCCCCTACAATCAACATGACCAAAGCAAATGTCCCAATTTTTTTAATACTAGCCATGTTCTTTTCCCTACCCTATTATCCCGTGAAGATGCTTATCCAGTTTTGCATTCTAAATGAATCCATTTGATTAATATAATAAATTGATCTAATCTTTTGATCATAAATATTGATCAATCTGCTCAATAAGCAATACGATGCCACGCTAAACAAATGTAAGAGGCAGAAATGAGTTTACTCAGTCCACAGCTAGAAGCTTTTTTGGCTATCTGCAAGCATAAAACCGTGCATGCAGCAGCCGAAAGCATTCGTATGACCCAAACCGCCGTTACCCAAAGAATTCAAAATTTGGAAGCCAAACTTCATACTACTCTTTTTATCCGATCTAGGCGCGGCATGAAATTAACAGCAGAAGGCGAAGCCTTATTGCAATACTGCCATGCTGCCAAAGAACTAGAAGGCGAGGCCTTTGCTAAAATAAAAGGAAGCCCTTCTGCCAGCAATGTGGAAATTTGCATTAGCGGACCCAGCAGTATTATTCATTCAAGACTGATTCCCAGTTGCTATCCGGTCGTAAAAAAATTTCCCCGATTATTGCTGCATTTTGATATCAACGATGTGGAAAACCGCCATCTGGCTTTAAAAGCTGATGCTTGCCAATTTGCCATCGTTCAGCCCGAGCATATTGCTCCTGAAATGAAATCAAAAAGTTTAAAGCCTGAGGAATATGTTTTAGTTTGTTCAAGTCAATGGTCCAATAGGCCATTAAAGGAAATCGTTCAACATGAAAGAATTATTGATTTTAACCCCAATGATCAGATTAGCTTTAACTATTTAAAAAAATTTAAATTGTTTCAATACGCCAGGCATGACAGGCATTTTGTCAATAAAACCGAGTCTTTGGCTTTGATGATCATTGAGGAATTTGGCTATGGGGCTTTAACTAAAGAATTTGCTGAGCCTTATTTAAAGACTAAGCAGTTACTTGTACTCAATGATGGTCAAGCTTATGAAAACCCCTTAAGCCTGATATGGTTTGAAAGACCAGAGCCTCCAAAATATTTTAAGGCTCTGATCGAAGCAATAAGCTAGTTTATTGGCCTGGCGCAGGACCTTTATATATGGGCAGATCCCGGTCTCTTTTACAGCGCTCGAAAATATCACGCACTTCGTGACTGAAAAAACCGCTTTTGGCTTTTTTCATATCAGCAGCACCAAGTTCTTTTTCCACTTGTTGAGCTATGTCATGCATGCTTATTTTATGATTTTTTGGGTCCTCAATGGCGGCTATTAATTTCGTTAAAGCTTCTCTTTTAAATAGGTGATTAGGGTCTCTTAAATTTTCTGGATTATATTTTTTAAGAAGAATGCTGCATTGTGATCTTATGCGTTGATGTAAAGCAAGCAGTTCGGGTTTAGGCTCTGAAGTGTCTTTTTTGCAGTCATTAAATATTTTCGCTACTTCACTGTTATCTAAGGCGGCTTTTATGGTGGCAGAACTATTTTCAACAATCGATGCTATTGCATATAAGGAAAGTTTTGGCTTATCGTTTATTGTCTCTATCAACTTTTCCACAAACTTACGTGCTTCAAACGAATCTGGATTGTCTCTTAAAAAGTCTCTACATCTATTAATGATATCTATTTGTGGGCATGAGGGTTCAGCTGGGCCCTCTTTCCCAAAAACCATTGAAGTATTTTGTTGATGCATAAAACCTCCTAATTATAATATTTACAATATAAACGGAATTTATTTTCTTGGCACAGGGCTGCTTAGCTTCGATTTTCAGGCTTCGATAATGCTCTGCACTTTGCCAAAAACCATCTGATCTGCTAAATCAATGCGTAGGTTTTCAGACTTCCGTCTTTATTTAATTTTTTATATTTATAGAGTAAATATAGCCTGGATTTTATGAATTTTAATAATTTTTTATGAAGAAATCTTATTGGAAGGGCTTGCTTTACTTAAAGCATTAATAATTTCTTGATTTTGTTGAATCATTACATTGTTTTGCCTGGCCTGGATTACTTGCAACAATACACTGGCCTGAGCCGGAGACATGCTTCCGTTTTGCAATTGAATTTTAATATCATTAAGCGCTGTACCAAAAGTCGTGACTACTTGCTGAGCATTGATATCAGCATAGGCCGTTGTTATGGATAATAGAAGAATTAACAGGGCTAAGACTCGCTTCTTCATGTTTTTTCCTTTTATTTAGGCCTGCTTTAATAATGTGGAGCATTAGCAATAAAAGCAAGAACTATTAAACTGGACAGCTTGCAACGCGCTATAACAGGCTGGGCATCCTTGATTAAAAACAGTATTCTAAGTTTATACCCTGAGTAATAGCCTTCTAACAAGGAGATCATATGCGAGCTCAACTTGCTTTTGGAGGATTGCATGAACAAGTCAGAAGAAGTAAAACCGTTAGTTGCGGGGCGACCATTTTCTTAGCAGGTTTGATAACTGTTCCTATAGCTGCCTCAGTAAATAAAGGCGATACTTCTATGCTATTAAGTGTGTTAGCGCCAGCCTTCTTAGTAATCGGGTTGCTAATGATGCTATTTGGCAGACGTGCAGACACCGAGGTAAACGTTGATAATAATTCACTATTACCCCCGTCTTCCACGCTATCAGATCCTGCTTTTATTTGAAAATTTTGTCATGGCAAAGTAAGGAGGACGTATGCCGACTCAAGCTCATGCTCGATCTGTTACAGTTATGGAAGGCCTTAATGTGGGTGGCCAATATTATTTAGTGGAAGAGCCTCAAACCAAGCGCTCCGTTTCAAGGTTAATATGGGACATTGCAGTTGGCATGCTCGCAGTAAGCGGAAC